>CAITMP010000907.1 GCA_903893525.1 uncultured Acidobacteriia bacterium
TTTACCATATTTGTTTCGGCATGCATTTTGTTGCCTTCATGTAGGCGAGGAGTGGATGTGGGAAAGAGGGTATGTGAGGGGAAATGGTCGGAGCGACAGGATTCGAATCGGAAACGACCGCGTTGCGATTTTCGCAACTAGCGCCTAATCGCCCGGTCTTTATTCACTATTCTCGACCATTGGCCGAGGCGACTTGCGAACGGTTTATTCGCAGTTACGAACGATTCACTGTCAGGGCGTGTCAGGGACTTTTTCCCTTCACCGCCAACGACAATGCCAGTCAAACCGAGCAACTTGTTACCAAAATCATGCTTGGCAATATCATAACTGGCAACTCGAATACATTTTCATCGTCAATCCTTGACGCTAATTTCAGGGCTGCACAGTAACCTAAGTTTTAGCTGTTCGATGGTCGCTTCTTCCAAACCGCCCTCGCGTAACAGATGCTCCGATCCCCCTCGTGCGGCGATGGCGTCCAGAAAACTAGCCATCGAATGCCGGTTTAATTCCGCTCCGGAGGCAACGTAATCCTCCACCAGAAGTTCTCGCGGAACTCCCAGCAACTCACCCAGCATGGCCATGATTACACCGGTTCGATCTACCCCGGCGTAACAATGAACGACAGAACAACCCGGAGACAAAGCCAGCCGTCGTAACACCTCCGCGATAAGAGGCAGGTTATTCATGGCGATGCCGACATAGTGCGCTGACCGGTCGTTCGGATCCATAGGGCCGTCCTGAACCAACGGAAGGCGAATGTATTCAATGCCTGCGATGGCTTCGGTGGTGTAAGGCGCTCCATCACTCGGGCGGTCGCTTCGCAGATCAACAATCTGCATCACTTGTTTACTGCCAAGCCAACACCGCAATTCGGGCTCGGCCTGCCAACGGGTCAGCGTGCTGGCTCTGACGACCACACCAGACCGAACCCAGCCAGCAAGATGGTCAGACCAATCCCGGACATTCCAGAAGAAGTCCCGTTGCCAAATCGCTTCCAAAAATCCTTTCAATTCCGTGGCGGGGTGCTC
The DNA here is from genome assembly GCA_903893525.1 of uncultured Acidobacteriia bacterium. Lineage (GTDB taxonomy): Bacteria > Acidobacteriota > Terriglobia > Bryobacterales > Bryobacteraceae > BOG-234. The sequence goes on from CAITMP010000907.1 coordinate 1,029, forward strand.
AATTGCATTCGCTCGCGACAGTTCATCGACAAACTCCAGAAACTTGGTCATCAACTTCCGCTTCTGTGCGTTGGCCTCCGGCAAGTAGAGGCTGCCAGCCAGTTCGATGAATCCCTTCCGCTCATCCGGTCTTAACCGCGTGTTTGTGAGTTGCGGCGGCAGATAAAGACACTCGGGACCGTGACGTGCGATCTGAACCAACCGCGCCAAGCGGCCCAAAGCGAGATTATATTGAAAATAGAAGCTGTAAGCATCGCTGCGTCGGTGAGCCCGGGAACATGCCTCAAATGCCTCCAGGAACTTCTCGATCTCGCGATTGACGACCTCCGTCGTGTCAACTATGCAGGGGCGCTCCGCGCGCAATGCCAGCTTCCGCCCCGCACCATCGCGTTCAAATGCCAGCACCAGCCGCGGAGCAGGCACATCGTTTGAATCTGCCAGCCAGGCTAGCTGTCCAGCGTCGGTAGCGAGCAAGCACTCCACTTTCAATTTTTCCTGCCCCACAAAACATATTAGCCGGGATGGATCAGCGCAGCGCAGGGTCAAACCCGCTCCGCCACCAAGAACGGCGCAGATTTCTTCCCGAACCACATTCACCGCGCACCCCGGCTGCAAGAGCACCGCCGCGTCCAAATCCGAACCCGACGACCATCGTTCGACGGAATACGACCCATACCAGAACCATGCCGCGACATCCTTGCTGGCCTTGGCCCAGTCAAGCAGACGGTCCGCCAATAATCCCCGGTAGTGTCTTTGGCCGGATTTGTGTTCTTGGTTTCTCATGCCCCACCTCCCAAGGATGCGAGGGCTGCCGACAAAGCGGCAGGCGGCAAAGCCTCGCCATCTATGATGCGCACTCGATCGGCTGGCCAGATTTCTCTCTGCGCAAATTCCCGTTCGAGTCGTGCGTGTAGCTCGGGAATCAATCGCTCGATTGACACGCCGAAACGCGGGTAAGGCACGTCCAAGGCTCGGACGTGCGTCCTCGATTGGCAAACTCCGGGCGACGCGCGCAACCAGAACACCAAATAGTTTCCGTTTTCCTCCAAA
>CAITMP010000908.1 GCA_903893525.1 uncultured Acidobacteriia bacterium
AGGACAAGCGGACATGATTGTGGAGTGCGTGCCGAATTTCTCCGAGGGGCGCAACATGGCCGTCGTGGACCGCATCGCGGCGGCGGTGCCGGCGGGACTGCTGCTCAACCGTACGTCGGACCTGGACCACAACCGGTCTGTGCTGACGATCGTCGGGCCACCGGATGCCGTCGCGACGGCGGCCTTTGAGGCCGTGCGGATTGCGGTGGAGTGCATTGATCTGCGAAGCCACACCGGCGTTCACCCCAGGCTGGGAGTGGCTGATGTCGTGCCTTTTGTCCCCCTATCCGGTGCCACGATGGAGCAGTGCGTGGGACTGGCCCACGATACCGGCCATCGCATCTGGAGGGAGCTGGCGGTGCCCGTCTTTTTCTACGAGTCGGCCGCGCTCCGGTCGGAGTGTGCCCGTCTTGAAAATGTCAGGCGGACGGAGCTGGATCCTGATCTTGGGACCGGGCGGCATCCTACTGCGGGTGCCTGCGTGGTGGGGGCCCGGAAATTCCTGATCGCCTGGAATATCAACCTTTCAACCCGCGACGTTGGAATTGCGCGCCGTATAGCCCATGCCATCCGCGAATCGTCCGGCGGCCTGCCCGCTGTCAAGGCCTTGGGCTTGAATCTTGAGGAGCAGGGATTGGTCCAAGTATCCATGAACTTGGTGGACTTTGAGCGGACGCCGATGGGGGTGGTTTTCGACATGGTCCAGAGTCTCGCGCACGAGGCCGGGGTGGAAATCGCCGGGACGGAATTGATCGGCATGTTGCCGCAGTCCGCGTTGGATGGATGCGGGAGCCGGGATATGAAATGGCTCAACTTGGGTAGCGACAGCGTTATCGGAACGGGCGGTATCGCAAAACATTTCCGAGCAAATATGTTATCTTGAAACCGGAAAGTCAGAACGCGGAAGGCGTTTCACTCGTCCCTCCAACTCTCCGCAGGTTGGTACTAGAACTACCCCGAGCCGCCTCCCCCTGCTTTATTGTTTGTTCATAGTCGACGACTTGTAGTATAGTGGAGTAGATCGGAACAGAGCTTCCGACTCGGAGGAACACATAGATGTCTCGCATTTTAAAAATTTCATCCTTGGGGCTTGCTGCGGCATTGGCCGTAAACGCTGCCCAGTTTCAACTCGCTCTTTCCACCAACCTTGCATTTTCCAGCAGCGTTAACGCGACGACCGCGTGCGCTGGCGGGACTCAAAACGCCTTATTCTACGCGGGGTGCGTGGCTGGGTCGGCAGTCGCAACAGCCAGTTCCGGCGTCCAAGGCGGCAGTTCATGGAACAGCCAAGCCACTTACAGTGCAAACCTTTTCTCGGGAGCCAACGCTGCGTCGGCCCCGGGTAGTAACGCTAGTAGCATTACCCCATCATCCTCGTACAACGTGGCCGATCCCTATACCACGGGGGGGATCAATCTAACCCTTCCGTCCACCAGCACGGTCTGGATGGGCGCGGCAGGAACTGCCTCCGGCCAAGTGACCACGCTAGTGGTGCCGGTGGCAATCAAAGGGGCAAACGTTGTGTGGACGATGCTCCAAGACGCGTACGGTTTGAATAACAACTCCTACACGGAGGTTTCGTTCAATTTCGGATCAACGTCCAATCAAACCTCGGGCTACACCAC
>CAITMP010000909.1 GCA_903893525.1 uncultured Acidobacteriia bacterium
GGACAGGCAAACCCTCCACCTTACCCCCACCCTCGGGACCGCGGATCGCGGTGCAGAACTCATACTGGGCGAACGCTCCGGTCAGCTTGCTGGCAAGCGCATAAGCCGCGTTGCCCCAAAGGTACTTACCGTGGTTCGTCCCATCCACCTGCTCCTCATAGTTGAATTCCTCAACCTGTTTGGTGTCGCGACCATACGGCAGGCGCATCAGCATGTGGGGCATGGTCAAACCCACGTAGCGCGAATCATCGCTGCTGCGGAACGATTTCCACTTGGCCGATTCCGTTGTTGCGAAGGCCGTCGACACGTCCCGGATCGAGTTGAGCTGTGTGAACTCCTCCAATCCAAGCGTTTCCGCACCCGCCGCCGATAGGAAAGGACAGTGCGCCGCCGCAGCCGTGCCCGCAATGTGTTCGAGCAGCTCCACATCCTCCGGGTGCCGCGTATTGAATTCGTAATCCCCCACCAACGCACCGTAGGGTGCGCCGCCGTAGACGCCGTAGCCTTCCTCGTAGATCTTCTGGAAGAGAGCGTTTTGATCGAATTCCGAGGCCTTCTGATAATCCTTCAGAAGTTCCTTCTTCTTGACATTGAGCACCCGGATCTTCAACATCTGCCCGGTCTCGCTTTGGTCCAGCAAGTGCCGCAATCCGCGCCAAGTCGCCTCCAACTTCTGGAATGCCGGATCATGCAGGATCTGGTCGAGCTGCTTGGAGAGAAGGTGGTCGATTTCGGCAATCCGAGCGTTGACGGTCGCCTCAACGTCCTTGCCGACCTTGGTGGTCCCTTTCAGAATCTCCTCGATGAACGGTGCCAGCAGATCCGCCGCCCGCTCCGGAGCCTTCGTGAAGCGCCCCACCTTGATGACTTGGTCCAACAGGGACGGGGTGGCCGCCGACTCGGTGGTTGTTGGCTGGCCGACCTGTGCTGCCAGCTTGTCGGTATCGCTCATTGTGCGTCCTTCGCCTTGGCCTTGCGGAGGTCATCCGCCAACTGGCCCCGTTGCTCGGTATTCCGAATGATCTTGTCGAGTTCCTCTTCCCAGTTCGGATTACCCTGGAACGTACCCTTCAAATCGCCCAGTTTTGTCCGGAGGTCCAAAAGCTCCTTCAGTGCTGGAACTTTCTCTGCGACCCGCTGGGGCTCGAAGTCCTCGAGCGCCTCGAAAGTCAGGTCGAGTTTCAGCTTCCCGGGGTCAGCGCCCGACTGCAGCTTGTTGTCGACCGTCAGTGCCAGATGGGGCTTCATGCTTTTCAGCACGGTGTCGAAGTTGTCGGGGTTCACTTCGACAAACTTCCTGTCCCTCACCATGGGAAGAGGCGCGACTGACTGCCCTGAAAAATCGCCGAGTACGCCAACGATAAATGGCAACTCTTTCATCTCGATGGCGTCGCCGGTCTCGACATCCGTCGTAATGTGTACCCGGGGCGGACGGACCCGTGTAAGCTTCTGCTGTAGACTCTTTGCCAAAAGTGCCTCCGTGTCGTTGATTATAAGCAATACACAAGGTCAACGCAACTGATTTATTTGGTTATTCTCAATTACGCCTACAGAGTGCGCATTGCAGTCTGATTGTTTCAGCCGGAATGCCTGGTTTCGGACATTCCCCAAGATGCTGGACGGGATCCACCCCTCGCGCACCCTACCAAACCCGCCGGACGAACCGGACGGCCACTTACATTCTATGTGAAAAGAACCACCGCAGGAAACTTCCAGTGGGTTGCTGGTTGGCTTTGGCCGTGACTTCCTGGATCAGGGTCCTGTCCGCGCCCGCGGCAAGGGGTTTCAACTCCACATCTTCGGCGCTGTACTTGCTGATCCCCTCCAAAAGCTTGATCACGTCGGTAACATCATTGCCGAACTCGTACCAGACATCCCACACAGCCACGGTCCCGTCAACCGACGCGGTCACCACCCGATGGCTATCCGGCGAGAAGTTTGCCGAAACCACTAGCTTCTGGGGCACCAGTGGAGCACTGATGGGCCGCCCCGAGCTTGCTTCCCAAATACGCGACTGGCCATCCGCCGCCCCGGTCGAGATACGCAGCCCGTCCGGGCTGAACGCGGCGAAGTAGACCGGACCTGAGTGGCGCATTGGCTCAAATACCGGCCCCCGGCTGGCAACATCCCAGATCCGAGCGGTCGTGTCTGTGGAGGCGGTCACCACATGGCGACCATCCCGGCTGAAGGACGCAAATTTAACTTCTTTTTGGTGCGCCATTTTGAAGACTTCGCCACCACCGCTGTTCCAGACGCGCCCGTTGCCGTCCGCACATGCCGTGACGATGAATTGCCCGTCGCGGCTGAATTCGGCATAGTTTACAAGTCCGGTATGGGTCAGCGTTACCCCCTTCTCGCCGCTAGTGGCGTCCCAAACCTGCGCCTTCTTATCCTGGGAGGCAGTCACGATTCGACGCCCGTCGGAACTATACATCGCAGAGCGGACCACGCTGTCATGCTTCAGGGTTAGAACCACCGAACGCTGTGCGATATCCCACACTCTGGCGGATCCGTCGTTCGATGATGTGACCAAGCGCTGGCCATCCGGGCTGAACGCGGCATGCAGCACCACCGTGGCTTGGGGCGGAAACTCGGAGATCGTGCGTCCGGAGCGCCAATCCCAGATGCGTACAATCTTGTCAGAGGAAACTGTGGCCACTTGCTGCCCGTTGGGGCTAAATACAGCAAACAGCGCCGTTCCGGAGAGCTTGAGGCTGGGGTGGACGAATGCGTCCGCTCCTGCCGTCCCGGGCACCACGGCCTTGCCGCCCCACGGCCCGCGCAGAAGCTGGTCGAACGCCAAGGACCGCGCAGCTCGCGAAGTCCCGTCCTGCCGCAGGGCTCGGGCAATCAGCCCGAGTGCTTTTTGCGGATTGTTGGCGATCTGGCCCGCCGCTTCGTTCGCCAGATTTTGCGCGTTTTCCTTGGCGATCTGCGCGTTCGCCTCGTCGGTTTTCCTCTTGGCCTCTTCCGCGGCCTTGAGGTTGAGTTCCGCTTGCTTCAGGTTGGTCTCGGCTTCGGCGGTCTTTACAGTCGCAAGGTTGTTCGCCTCCACGGCCTTGTTGGCCTCGTCCCTTGCAAGTTGCGCGTTTTTCAGGGCCTTGTCGGCCTCCTGCGAAGCCCGCACCCTCTCCAGGTTCGCCGTCTGCACATTGGTGTTCGCGATGACCGTTTGCTGTTGGGCAATAACGGACTGCTTGACGGCCTTGTCGCCGTTTTCGATTGCGACCTTGCGCTGGATCTCTTCGTTCTTCAAAGCCTCGTCGGCCTTGCGCCTCTGCTCCTCGGCGAGAACGGTCTGCTCATTAGCCCTTGTAGTCTGCGTCCTAGCGATTGCCGTTTGTCCAAATGCGTACACCGCAGCCAGAACGGCCGCAGCCGCCAGCACACCGAACCCAAGATTGGTTCTCCGGCTCTGCCGCAGTTTCTTCGCAGTTGCCTCTCGTTCTTTGGCCTGCAGTGCCTTCGCTTCGGCATCGCGGCGTTTGTCGCGGCTCGTCCTCGCCACGCCCGTCAGAAGATCGTGGGTCAATTCCAGCCGGACCTCATTGCTCCGGAATTCCTTGCGCAACAGCCGCCGCTCCACAAGCTGTTCGAGGATCGTCGCCGTCATTCCCGGGGCCGCAAGGGCATTGTCTTGCGGAACACTGTTCCGGGCACCCGAAACCGTAATCAGTTGCTCTTCCACAAATGCGCCGACAAGGGGCGGCAGCCCTTCGAAGCTGCGATTGTAGAAATCATTCAAGACGTCTTCCTGCGATCCATCCAGCAGGTCGGCGGAAATTTTCCGCTCGTTCTTCTGGCGGCGCCGTGCGTTCAATTCGCGGCACACAACACTGAGAAGCGCGGGCTCCACTTCCAAATCCTTCAGCGCGGCACCCCTGCGACCGGGTGTCAGGCGCTTTTCGCCGGCAACATATCGAACAATTTGGACCGCGACGCTCTCCTCAACCAACTCCTTGGCCTGGCCGACAGCGAGCAACGCGCCGTCGCCATTCATTTGATGGAGCCGGTACTGCTTTTGGGGTACCTTGGAAAGCCGGATCTTCTGGTCATTCAACCACGGCAGGAAATCTTCGCGAAGCGAGATCAGGACTTTGTACTCGCCCTCCTCGATGTAGTTTTCCTTGTCGGCAGGGTTGGTGACCCACCTTCGGGCTACGACGTCAGGAATGGTCCCTTCAGCCAAATCCGCCAGTTGTTCCAAAAATGCCGATGCGACGGGAGCTTGCTCCGTGCCCCGCCCAAGCGTGAATATTTCCTCGAACTGGTCGAAGACCAGAAGCGGAAGCACGCGACGGTCGTCCTGCCCGTAATACTCGGCCTCGATGTTATGGAAATATTCCCATAGGGTCTCGCCGCCGCGGGGCTTGGGGATGGTGACACCCGCCGCCGCCGCACTTTGAGCCAACGTCTCCAACACCTGAGCGGTGAGATTCAGGTTTGCTGCAGCATAATCCAGCCGGATGTACACGGGCAGAATATCGTCCTTGCGCAATGCCGGAAATACTCCGGCTTGGAGCACGGACGACTTGCCGATGCCGGACAGGGCGAATAGGACAGTCAGACTTTCCTGCTTCACGAGTCGGACAATGTCAGTTGTTTCTTCCTTGCGACCCTGAAACCAACGCTGGTCCTCCTCGCGAAAGGAAAGCAGCCCCGGCCATGGATTCTCCGCGTTGACCCCCGAAAGATCGGTTGTGGCGGAATTCAATTCCTGAATGCTCATTGCCTAACTCCAGCTAGTTGGTTTGACATTGTATCCCTCCGCTTTACTGACAAGCTCCGGCTTTCGCCACGCCAGTCTTGAAGTCCATGCAGAAATGGTCCGAGGTGCCCTTGGCATTGCTCAGCCAAGACTCCACGGTTCCTATAGCGTTGGCATCACCGGCAAATGAGAAGGTCACAGCCGTTGTGAACTTGCTTCCGTTGGGGAGGGAACTATTGCGTTCGTAGTAGATATCGATTGCATCCTTCGCGAAGCAATTGTTCAACTCCCCAGCGTTTAGTAGCGTCCCCGGCGCGGCAGCGAACTTGAAGCAAGCTTCGGTTGCCGTCCTCGGCGTGGAATAGCCAGACATGTTGAGCAGGAAGCTCGATGCCGAGACTGCCCCCTTCGTCACCGCTGTCAACACCGGTTTCAATTCCGGGAGGGTTACCTTTGCCGTTGGCGCACCTCCAGGATAGGGCACGTCGTTTCCGGCCTTGTCTTTGAATCGCGCTTCCAAGGTGATATCGCCGGCAACCGTACCGGTCGTGAATGTGCCGACGCAACCATCGGTCTTGCAGTCCGCGACTCCGGCGTCGTACTGTACCGGAGTTGCGTCGGCCGGTCGGACCAGCTTGCTATAGACAACCTTTGCCGTTACATCACTCGCGTTGTCCCGACAGTATCCAGGCGTGGCCTGCAACCCAAGGTTGATTGAGTCCACTGGATTTACCGTGCTTCCGTCGAGCGACGTAAACGAGGCATCCCCAAGTTTATAAAAGACCGGTGCCGAGGCCAAGATCCCCGACCCTGTAAGCGGAATACTTCCGGTACTTGGCAAGTCCGTCGAATAGGAAACTGTGCCAGCCTGGAGTGAACCGCTACCAATGCACCTGGGGTTGTAGGCGACCTTGAAGACCACGCTTTGGCCCTGGGTGAGCGTTTTAACACAAGGCGTCGTGGGATCGTCGCACCCGGGCACGCTCAAGGAGTAGGCGGAGGTGCTAGGAAGCGGTGGCACCGTTACCTGTAGCGCACCCGCGTCATTCGAAGTCAGGGTAACCGAGCTGGTTGTCGGCGTTCCCAGAACCGTCGGAGCGAACGTCAAACTGGTGGGGGACACCGTAATGCAGCCACGCAAGTTCACACGGGTGGACTGACTGGCGATGAGAACTTTGCCACCCAGTTGGACGGTCGCCCTGTCCTCACCCGTCGGACAGGCCTGGATATCGGGCGTGACCGCAATCCGAATCGGTTTGTAGCTATCATTCGGAGCTAGATCGCTGGTCCTCCGGCATGTGACAATCTGCCCGGCGGAGGCACTGCAATCCCAGCCGTTTTCGCTGATCGGCGCAGGAGTCAACCCGAGGTTGAATACATCCTTCACAATCACTTCACTGGTGATCGTATCGGTTCCCGAATTCGTTACCGTCAGTGAATATGTTGCGGCCTTGCCCGGGGACAAGGTAGTGGGAGAAACGCTGGTGGACAATGTCAGTTTGCCGACAGGGCAGCCGGCACCGACATTGACGGTTGTGTTTACCGAGTCCTGAGACAATCGCTCCAGAAGAACTTCCGCTGTGCTGATTTGGCTCGGACAAGCATCCGGTCCGACGTCCACTGGAATCGTAATTGGTCCATAGGAACCCGGTGCCGGACGAGTGCAACTAACAGACCAAGTCAGATCGACGGTATTTTGCGTCCGCTTGCAAACCCAGCCTGGATTCAGGTCCGCACTTTCGACTTGGGGCGTAGGCGTCAGGCCAAGGAACAATCGATCCACCACTGTTACCTGACCACTCAATGGAGTGTCGCCCAGTCCGATGTACGAGGTGCTGATGGTGTAGGCACCCGAATTTGGCCCCAGCAGGAAATCGCCGGACGGAGCGCTACGGACCTTCATGCAGCCGCTGATCGGCAATACATCGGTGGTATAGCTCTGGGGCACATCGTTCGAAGTAACCTTGGCAGTTGCCAGAATGCTTGGACAGGCGGCTGCGGCGACATCGTATGTCACGGTAATTGGGGCATACGTACCCGTGGCGCTGATGTCGCTCGACCGTTTGCAAGACAAGGACTGACCTTTAATCGAATCGCAGGTCCAGCCGTCACCTACCACCTTGGTTGGCGTCAAACCCTTTGGAAGCGTCTCAACAACCGTAACAGTGGGGGCAACAATTGCGTCTCCGGGATTCCCGACCACCAACGTATAGGTGCCGCTGCTGTCGCCGACTCTCCCGAGCGTCGGTTGGGTTCGAGTCAGCGTCAGGCATGCAGCCCCGCGGACCGAAGTCGCAACATCCTGCGACTGGGTTGGGGAATCCCCTACATTCAAATCAAGGGTTGCCGTCGTGACGCAACTTACGGTTGCATCCGCCACAACATTGAGCGTTACCGTGGACGAGGCTCCTCCCTGCAGCGGAGTCGTCGGATCAAGTTTGCAGGTCACCGCACCAGTGACTCCATCGCAGGTCCAGCCGGGACTGTTCACCGGAGTCACGAGCGACAAACCGGCTGGCAGTGTGAGTGTGACGGATGCCGGATTGCTGAACGGACCCGCTCCTGTGTTGCTAACCGTGATGGTGTAGCTGCCAGCTGTTCCCGCCACGGCCCTTGGAGCCAAACTCGGTCCGTATGCCGTATTTATCGGCTGGATGTCGCTGACCGGGGCACCGGTGTTCGGAGTGAACCGCGCCGAAAGGAACAAGCAGTTGTTGCCGGCAATTGTCGTTGCATCTGTTGCGGTCGACTGCGGAACGTCCTCGAAGGCGACAAACGCCTGGTCCGAGACAAAAGCGCAACTTGCGCCCGGAATCGATACTGTAAGACTAATGGGCTTGTACTGCGCTCCGGGATCTACAGGGTCTTTGGAGGTGCAAGTCACAATCCACGGCGACGTGCTGGTAAGCTGCGCCGCGGCGCACGTCCACCCGTTTGCCTTGTTGTCGGCTGTGAATGCGACCGGATCCACCACCAAGCCCGAGGATAAAGTGTCCGTCACCGTTACCGTGCCCGACATCGCCACCTTGGAGGCATTGGCCACCGTGATCGTGTACGCGCCATTTCCCGGTAGGTCCGCTGTGCCTGCGGCAAAGTCGGAGATGTGAGTCTTCGTGATAAATAGGCAACCTTGCGCTTTGACGATCCCATCCGAGAAGACGTCCTGCAATTGTGCGACGCTGCCGGCAATCGCGCTCTTCAGGGATACCGACACGGAGTACTTGACGGGACTCGGACATGCCTCGTCCGACACCTTGATCGGAACAGCAATGGTGGGATAACTACTTGCGCCCTTTCCTGAGTTTTTCGCGGAGAGCGCGGTACCGTCTGAGCGCACACAGCTGATCAGTCGATCCGTTGAAGCGCTGCAATCCCACCCATCGCCGACGGGAGGAGTGATGGAGCCCCGGACTAAGCCCGGCGGCAGCGGGAAGGAGACCGACGCCTCGTCGGCTACGGCATTTACCGTGTCGTTGCTTACCGTAATGGCAAGAACTCCACCCGGGCCGCCTAGCACGAAATCCTCTGCCTTGGAAGGTACAGCAGTAATGGAAACGATTCTGGAGACAATGGCGTTGAGCGGTTGCGTGGCGGTGCCCCCAAACGAATCCTTCACCGCTACCGTGTAGTTGTAAACTCCACGTCTGGAGGGCAGGCCGGAAAGCGTGAACGTGCTGCCTGTCGGGGAGCTCGCTGTAATGCCCGGCGGCAGGCTGGAACTGTCGACTGTCCACGTATAGTCGGGGCTGCCGTTCAACACCGTGCAGGTATTGGAGTATTGCACACCAACCGAGAGCAGGTTGTCCTTCTGGCTGCAGCTAATGGACGGAGACTGGACCACCGTTCCCTGGAACAGCGCCGAAGCCTTCGTCTGCTTGGAATTGTCGGTTACGCTCAACGAATACGAATACGGGTAGTTTTGCGCAGGAGTTAGATCCTGGGGCTGGCCGCTAATGACCCAAGTGTTGGCTGCGGAGCCCGGTTTTACCCCCAAACCGGGGGGAACCGTTCCGCTCAGAGTCGGCGGGATGTACGGAAGTTGTCCACCGGTGATCGTACACGTCTTGCTGTAGTCCACCCGGACCTCGACCGGGCCGACCGAGTCGGTGCAGGTTACGGAGACGGCGTCGCGGATCGAGCCTGTGAATTTCGGACCCACACTGGCGTCGGCCAACGGATACTTGCTGTCCTGAACCTGCAGGGAGTAGTCGAACGCGGCAGCCTTTGTGGGCGTTCCGGTGATCTTGAAGGTCGGGCCGTCGGCTGCGCCCGTCAGGCCATCCGGCAGTTTGCCCGTCACCACCCAAGTGTATGGAGCCAAACCGTCTGAAACCTTGCAGGCATTGGAATACGCGATTCCTACCTGCGTGGGCTTGGCTTCGGAGTCACAGGTGATCGTGGCATTCGGGGCAACGCTAAGCGCCAAGGTCAGATCCGCCGTCTGCGGCTTGCCAACGGCGTTGTCAACTACGTGGACGACGGGCGCGAACGTGCCGGAAGCGGTAGGCAGGGACCGGATGGTCGTCGCACCGGTCGGCGAAGTAACGAACAAAGCCGTGGTGCCGCTCGAAGTTCCGTTCACCACCGAGAACGTATAAGGCGTTTGACCGCCGCTGGCCAAGCAATCC
>CAITMP010000910.1 GCA_903893525.1 uncultured Acidobacteriia bacterium
CCTGCTTGTCGATTCCTTTGATCAAAATTTCCGTCTGAGTCGGAGTCTCAACCTTAATGCCAACAGGCATCGGATGCACTACCGGGTGCGAAAACCCCAGCGTAAGATTTAACTTATCACCCTGCGCCTGAGCACGGTACCCAACGCCGACCAGCAGGAGTTTCCGTTCAAACCCTTTGGTCACGCCGGTTACCATATTCGCAAGCAACGCTCTCGTTGTACCAGACATCGCGTCCGCCGCATGTGAATTACCAACCGGCGAAATGCGCAACTCTTTCTCTACCATGTCCACAGTCACATGCGGAGACAAGATGCGCTTGAGAACACCCAGCGGACCCTTAATCGTAATCTCACCGTTGCCGATATTGACCTCCACATTACCAGGGAGCTCAACAGGCGCTTTACCTATTCTAGACATCGCAATTCCTCGTTTGCCGCTTCAACTATGCAACGATGCACAGCACTTCGCCACCGATACCAAGACCGCGCGCTTTGCGATCGGTCATCACACCCTTTGAGGTGGACACGATGGCGACACCGAGACCGTTCATGACCTTCGGGATACTGTCACTCTGCTTATAGATACGCAGCCCCGGACGACTCACACGTTCAATCTTTTCTATGACAGGGCGCCCGGCGTAATACTTGAGACCAACCTCAAGCGTCGGCTTGCCCTCGGCTGCGGTCAACGCGAAGTCATCGATATACCCTTCGTCCTTTAGGACTTTGGCAATCGCCGCTTTCACCTTGCTAGCAGGCATCGATACAGAAATTTTCTCCGACATCTGCGCATTACGAATGCGCGTCAACATATCGGCAATAGGATCACTCATACTCATGTTATTGGCCTTTCTTGCGACTTACCAGCTCGCCTTGATCACGCCTGGGATTTCCCCACGCATGGCAGTTTCGCGCAGCTTCGTGCGACCGAGGCCGAACTTTCGATAAACACCACGGGGACGACCCGTTATTGCGCAGCGGTTGCGCAAACGCACCGGGCTTGCATTACGCGGCAACTTTTGTAACTTAAGCCGCGCCTCGTATCGCTCTTCCGGGCTCAACTTCTGATCATTGATCAGAGCCATCAACTCCGCACGCTTGCCGGCGAATTTCTTCACCGTCTCACGCCGATTCTGATCGCGCAGCTTCAAAACGAGTTTTGACATGGTTCAGTTCCTGAACGGAAATTTGAATGCCGCCAACAACGCTTTTCCCTCGTCGTCGCTTTTGGCGCTGGTGGTGATCGTGATGTTCATGCCGCGTATAGCGTCAATCTTGTCGTATTCAATCTCAGGAAAAATAATCTGTTCCTTAATTCCAAAATTGAAGTTGCCACGACCATCGAAGGACTTGGATGATATCCCCCGAAAATCGCGTATACGAGGAATCGCAACCGTAACCAACCGGTCAAGGAACTCATACATCCGAACTCCCCGAAGAGTAACCTTGCAACCGATCGGATAATTATCACGGATCTTAAAGGTTGCAATCGATTTGCGAGACTTCGTCACCAGCGGTTTTTGCCCGGCGATCTTGTTCATATCGGAGACAGCGTTATCGAGGATTTTCTTGTCCGCGACCGCCTCGCCGACCCCCATATTAAGGGTAATTTTCTCGATACGCGGCACCTGCATCACGGACTTGTAACCAAATTGCGAAGTCAGCGCCGCTACTACCGTATCACGATAATGTGTATGTAGCCGGGCACCGCCCGCAGGACCTATAGATTTTGTCGCGGATGTCATACGTCGATCACTTCGCCGTTTGATTTAAAGAAACGCACGCGGCGTCCATCCTCTAAAACCCTTATACCAACACGATCAGCTTTCTTAGTAGCCGGGTTAAAGATGGCAACGTTGGACACGTGCAATGGCATGTCTTTCTCGACAATGCCGCCCTGTTGGTTTTTCTGAGGATTTGGGCGCTGGTGCTTCTTAACGCGGTTTATTCCGTCAACCAACACGTGGCCAGCATCCACAACCCGCGCAACTGCCCCGCGCTTGCCCTTGTCTTTACCGGTAATGACGATTACATCGTCACCTTTTTTAATCTTACGCATTCGAATAACCTCGTTAGTTCTTCGCGCTTACAACACTTCCGGCGCGAGCGACACGATCTTCATGAAACGTTCAGTTCTCAGCTCACGAGTCACCGGCCCGAAAATACGCGTCCCGATTGGTTCGAGTTTTTGCGTCAACAACACTGCCGCATTACCGTCAAACTTAATTACCGAGCCATCTGCCCGACGAATGCCTTTTGCTGTCCGCACGACAACAGCGTTATAAACCTCACCTTTTTTGACTCGACCACGCGGGGCCGCGTCTTTGATGCTGACCTTAATGACGTCGCCTATGCCTGCGTAGCGACGCTTTGACCCACCAAGCACTTTTATGCACATCACTGCGCGCGC
>CAITMP010000911.1 GCA_903893525.1 uncultured Acidobacteriia bacterium
AGGCTGACTCGTCGAATCAACGTGACGCGATCGGCTTCGGGGGCTGGTTGAAGCTTTTCGGCCCCGAGGCGGGCGGCCACGAAGGTATCGATGGGATTCCGCACCCATCGACGATCCCTGGCCTCCGGCCGGGGCACCGTGGGCCGATGCACCGGCTGAAACGCCCAGTGAGGCGTGGCGTTGCCGATCGATGCCAAGGATTCAGGCCAGTGGGCACCCTCGTTGATCCAATCTTTAAGTAGCGCAATGGTCGCCAGGGGAAGCGGATCGGCCTTCTTGGGCATCCGAGCCAGCTCCGAATGGCTGCCTGTGACCACCTGAACGATCAAGGATTCCCCTGCCTTTCCAGCCACCCAGGCCGGACCATGGTCCCCACCCTTCATCGCCTCCCGACGTGAATCGAGCCGGAGCGCACTTTCCGCCTTGGTGCCTCCGTGGCATTGGAGGCACCGAGATTCCAGCACGGGTCGGATGTCCCGGGAAAAATCCGCGGCAGCGAACCCCGCGCTGCTCGTCAGGGTTCCCAGACCCAGGCAGGCGGCGGCCAAGCGCCGAAACAAAGGGAACGGATTCATGTCGTTAGTGTGGGCGGACGCCTTAAGGGGCGCCAACCTTCAAAATGGATTGAAACCTGGCAAGTGGACCCGATTCCCTCCCGGGAAGTCTCTCCGTTTCTTGCCAGTCCCCGATTCCCGTTGGATGATTTCGGGATGAAGAAACTCGCTCTGGTCGCGGCGGTGCTGCTGGTCGTGGCCGCCGTGGCCATATTCGTCGTTGGCTCCAACATTGGAACCATCGTCAAGAAAGGGGTTGAGACGGTCGGCCCCAAGATCACCGGCACGTCGATCACGTTGGGCGGGGTTGAGCTCTCGCCCTCCAGCGGCTCCGGTACCATCAAGGACTTCGTCCTCGGCAATCCAGAGGGCTACAAAAGCGCCTTCGCCATCCGTCTTGGCGAAGCCACCCTGGAGGTCGATCCTAGGTCGGTCTTGAGCGACAAGATCCACATCAAGCGCGTGGCCGTGAGCAATCCCGAGATCACCATCGAGGGCGGCCTTGGGGACAACAACCTCAAGAAGATCCTGGCGAATATCGACGCGTTCACCGCCTCGGAAAAGTCCCAACCCGCCACCGAGTCCGGCTCCAAGAAAAAACTTCAGGTGGACGACTTTCTTCTCTCGGGCGCCAAGGTGGAGGTGAAGTTCTCAATGCTTGGCGGCAAAGGCCTCTCGGTGCCGTTGCCCGACATTCACCTCACCAATCTTGGTGCCAGCGGCGACGGAATCACTGCTGGCGAGTTGACCAAGACGGTTTTTAACTCCGTCTTTGAACAGGTGATTCCGGCCGTGACGAAGCAACTGGCTCAGATCGGCAATCTGGGCAAAGGAGCCGTTGAGGGAGTTGGCGGCGCCGTGGACAAGGCCACCAAGGGTCTCGGCGATCTGTTCAAAAAGAAGTAAACGGCACCGAGGCGACGAAAAGCCTGCCACGCAGGGGAAACTCCAACCGCCGCTGCCGTCTGCAAGTCTCGTCGGAGCCGCTCAGGCTTCCTACGGGACGACGCTGCGGGACTGCAGCTGCTCGACGCTTGGAAGCCGAAGGTCCCACGCCAAACCGACTGCTGACATCCCGCGGATCAGCCAGTAACTGAAGTCGAGCTGCCACCACTCCAGACCGTGACGCGCCGAGGTGGGGAAGGCGTGATGATTGTTGTGCCAGCCCTCGCCGAAGGTGAGCACGGCGCAAACCCCGTTATTCCGGCTGCGATCCCCCGTTTCGTAGGGGGAATCGCCAAAAAGATGGCAGATGGAGTTGATGCTCCAGGTGGTGTGATGCGCCACAAACAGGCGCACGCCGCCCGCCCAGAGAACCGCGGTTCCAGCCGCCGACCACTTGCCGGTGATGACCAGGGCCACCGCGCCTGGGAGCAGCAAACCGGCGAGCACCAGCCAAGGATAAATCCGGTTAAGGACCATCAGCCGGCGATCACGGATCAAGTCCGGCACCCGACGGATGTAGTTCTCCGGACGATGCCAGAACATCCAGCCGATGTGCGCGTGGAGGCAACCGGCAATGACCGCCCGAACGCCCTCGCCGTGTAGTTGGGGGGAATGGGGATCGCCCTCGGCGTCGCTGCACTGGTGGTGTCGGCGGTGGCACGCGGTCCAGAAGAGGACGGGCCCTTGCGCAGCCATGCTGCCAGCAATGCAGAGCGCCATGCGGACCGGGACGGTACATTGAAAACTGCGATGGGTGAACAGACGATGGTAGCCCACCGTGATCCCGATCATGGTAATGGAATACATCCCCAAGGAGAGGATCACATCGAGCAGCGACAGGCCATGCCCCCAAAAATACCAGCCAGCAAAAAGCACAGCCAAGATCGGCGTGACCACCGTAATGATGGCGGCACGACGTTCTGAGCGTTCTAGGTCCGTGACCGATACCGGAGTCTGCATGGACAGTCTGGTCTAACGAGCGGGCCGAAAACTCCGGTCCGAGGCGCCTAAAACACCGACGCAGAGG
>CAITMP010000912.1 GCA_903893525.1 uncultured Acidobacteriia bacterium
ATATGAACTGGCGTTCCGAATGCAGGCCAAGGCGCCCGAACTGGTGGACTTGGGAAACGAGTCCGACGCCACCCGGAAACTCTATGGTCTGGACGATCCGGTCACCGAACCTTTTGGCAAGCAATGCCTCATGGCCCGCCGGATGGTCGAGCGCGGCGTCCGTTTCGTCAAACTGCTCCATGGCGCGGGCGGCGACCGCTGGGACGACCACGGTTCGATTCAGGATCGGTTGCCGGTCCATTGCCGCGAAATCGACAAACCCATCGCCGGTCTTCTGGCGGACCTGAAATCCCGCGGCCTGCTGGACGCGACTCTCGTGGTCTGGGCGTCGGAGATGGGACGCACTCCCTTCGACAATAACCTGACCACGGACAAGCCGGGGCGCGACCACAACCAGTACGGCTTGGTTTCGTGGATGGCCGGAGCCGGCGTGAAGGCGGGGGCGACCTTTGGCGAGACGGATGATTTCTCGGTCCGTGCCGCCAACGAGGAGGTGCCCATCCGCGATTTCCATGCCACCCTGCTTTGGCTGATGGGCTTGGACCAGAACCGGCTGACCTACTTGAGTTCCGGCCGTTACCGGAAGTTGACCGATATCGGTGGCCGCGTGATCCGCGAGATCCTCGCCTAATACAACTCGTCCAAAAACAAAAAGGGGTGGTTCCCGTGGACCGGGAACCACCCCTTCAATCGTTTGAACGGCCTACAGTGCCGCCGGACCCCGGTCGCCATTGCGGATGCGGACCGCCTGTTCGATCGACGACACAAAGATCTTGCCGTCGCCGATCTTGCCGGTGCATGCCGCCTTCTCCAGCGCCGTGATAACTTCCTCGGCACGTTCGGCGGGAACCACCATCTCGATCTTGATCTTCGGCAGGACGTCCACCTGGTACTCGGAACCGCGATAGGCTTCCTTG
Organism: uncultured Acidobacteriia bacterium; assembly: GCA_903893525.1. Classification (GTDB taxonomy): domain Bacteria; phylum Acidobacteriota; class Terriglobia; order Bryobacterales; family Bryobacteraceae; genus BOG-234. Next base: position 918 of record CAITMP010000912.1, read on the forward strand.
TGACCCTTCTGGCGCCCATGGCCGCGGACCTCGCTGATGGTCATGCCGTCGATGCCGATGCCGACCATCGCCACACGGACGTCATCAAGCTTGAACGGCTGAATGATTGCAACGATATTCTTCATGTTTTTCTCCGGCGCTTAGTGCCCGGCCTCCTTGGAAGAGATCACCATCGCTGCGGACGACGGCATCGACGAGATCACGTATTCCGGGTAGGCGGAAATTCCGTGCTCGTGGAGATCGAGACCCTGCAGTTCGCCTTCGCGGCTGACGCGGAGAAGACCCATGGCGTTCACAGCATACATCACGATCATCGCCACACCGAAGGTGGCGACCGTGGTGATGGCGCTGCCGATCAACTGGGCGATCAGAACCTGGGTGCCGCCGCCATAGAACAAACCTTTCAAAGGTGCCGAGTTGTCGGCGGCGAATGGACCCGTGGCACCGTACTTGCCGCAAGCGAACAAACCGAGCGAAATGGTTCCCCAAATGCCGCAGATACCGTGCACCGGAACTGCACCGATCGGATCATCGATCCGCAGGTATTCCAGCAGTTCCACCGAGTAGACAACGATCACACCGGCAATTGCTCCCAGAATGATTGAGCCGGTCGGATTGACCCAGTAGCACGGGCAGGTGATGGCGACGAGTCCGGCGAGGAAGCCGTTGACGGTGTAGCTGACGTCCCAAGTCTTGGTGCGGGTGTAGGCAATGAGCATGGCCGACAGGCCAGCGGCGCACGCTGCGAGGGTTGTGTTCGCTGCGACACGGCCGATGCCCTCAAAATCCATCGCGGACAGGGTGCTGCCCGGATTGAAGCCGTACCAGCCGAACCACAGGAGCAGTCCGCCCGAGGCCGCAATCGTGAGATCGTGGGGAAGCATCGGGCCGCCGCCATCGCGCTTGAACTTACGTCCAAGGCGCGGGCCCAAAACGATGGAACCGGCAAGTGCGACGAATCCGCCAATGGTGTGGACAACCGTGGAACCCGCGAAGTCATGGAAGCTGGTTCCGACCCACGGCAGGAAGTTCCCGGCCGAGCCCATGGTGGCGAGGAAGCCGTCCGGACCCCAGGTCCAGTGGCCAATGATCGGATAGATGAAACCCGAAACGGCCAAGCTGTAGAGGAGGTCGCCGACGAAGCCCGTGCGTCCAATCATGGCACCGGAGGTGATGGTGGAGCAGGTGTCGGCGAACGCGAACTGGAACAGCCAGAAGGCGAGGAATGCGACTCCTGTGGTTTCATAAGTGGCCGGAACGCCCTCGAGCAGGAACCAATTGAGGCCAATGAATCCATTGCCGTGGCTGAACATGAAGGCGAAACCGAAGGCCCAGAACAAGATTCCGCAAAGGCAGGTGTCGACTATGCACTCCATCAGCACGTTTACCGTTTCGCGGGAGCGGCAGAAGCCGGCTTCCAGCATTGTGAAGCCTACCTGCATGCCGAACACCAGGAAGGCAGCCACCAGCGTCCACACCGTATTCAACGGGTTGACGATGTCGTTGGCCTTGAGAACCGGATCCGCTGCGAGTGCGTGGGAACCCAAAAGACTCGGATTGATGAAGCCTGCCGCTGCAAACAAAAGAATGATGGCTGTCAGCTTCCCGAATAGGAGGAGTCCGCCATAGCGTCTCCATTCGGGGTCGCGCAATCTGGCGCGCAGCCGGTCCATCTTGCTGATTAGGGTTCTGTTGCCTGTCATGAGTAACACTCCTCTTGGTCGATTCTCTGATTTCGCTGGAAACGCAGGGAACGCTGGCCTTGCCTTGACAGATCTACGGGGAGGCATCCGGGAGATGCTGCAGCTGGGCGGCATCCGGATGGCTGGTGCGGTCTACCGGTAATGGTATCCACGAATACCATACCGGGTCCAATCGATTCTCTCTATCGGGGAAATACGGAATTTGTTCTACGGTATTTTCAAACTGTAAAGACGTCGTTGAAATCTAGTCCGGAAGGGTGGTGCCCTTGGTCTCGATTCCCAGCCACACCAGGCAAAAGCCGACCACAAATGCCAGAGCGGTCATGGCCACTGGCATGCCAATACTGCCGTACCAGGAGATCCCCGCACCAACAAGAAAGGTTGCCCCGGCGGCCACGAATCGCCCGATTCCCATCGCCAACGCCATCGAACTCCCCCTGCTTTCGGTGGGATATTGTTCCGGCAACCATGCAAAATAGACTGCGAACGAACCACCTCCGATTCCCACGAAGAATAGGCACGCGATAAAGGTTTCGAGAGCGTGCCTGGGCAAATAAAAGGCGTAGCCGAAACCTGCAGCCACCGAAATTGCCATGATCGTGTAGTAAAAGGCGATGGCTCCGCGCCGCCCCAGCCGGTCCGCCACCAAATGCATGGTCAGACACGAGAGGATGGTGCCGGTGGCCAGCAACATGGTGGCCCATGACGCGATTCTGGCAGCATCGGCGGGTGAGTAGCCTTCCCGCACTGCCACTTGCGTAACAGCGCCGGGCGCATAAACAGACCCAGCCCACAGTCCGATCATGGAGATCAGGATGTAGATGCAGTTCAACACGGTCCTCTTCCGGTATTGTTGGCTGAACAGCCCGAGGACTGCGGCGCGGGCGCTGATGCCACCGGTTTCCGATGATTTGTCCTGCCACTTCTGGGGCTCCTCCACACCGTACCGGATATACGCGATAAACAGCGCGGGCAGCCCGCCCACGGCGAACATGGCACGCCAGCCATAGTGCGACCCGATCACGTAATTCAACGCTGCGGCGATGAAGGTGCCCACGTAATAGCCGCTGTTCAGCCATCCGGCACCCTGGACCCTCCGGTTTTCCGGCAATCCCTCCGCCACCAGCACCGTGGCCCCGACGAACTCCCCGCCGACACCGAATCCGGCCAGCATCCGGAACAAGCCCAGCTGCCATACGTTTTGCGCCAAGCAGCCCAGGAATGTGAACAGGGAATAGAAGAGGATCGCGACCATCATGGTCCGGACCCGTCCGAAACGGTCGGCCAGCGGTCCCCACGCGGACGCGAGGCCCCAGCCCACCAGGAATATGGCGAACAGGATGCTGCCGTAGTAGCCTAGATTTCCAGGCGTGGCGGCAATTCCGGATTGGGGCAGCAATTCCTTCATCGCCGGGACCAGCACCATCGCGTAGATAAACGAATCGACGCCATCAAGGGCGATACCACCCCAAGCGGCGAAAAATGACCGCTTCTGCTTCGGGGTGAGTGGGAGGGAACTGGATTTCGGCACCAAGACAACCAGAATACCCTGTCGGACCCGGGTGGACGGTGGTATGGTGGTCGAGATGAAGTCGCCAATTCTTGTGTGTCCCATCCTGCTGGCGTTCGCGGGTGCCGCCTGGGCCCAGTCCCAATCGCTGGTGGTGCTGTCGAAGGCGGACCAGACCCTCTCCGTGATTGATCCGGTGTCCTTGAAAGTGCTGGGGAAGGCCCCCAGCGGTCCCGATCCGCACGAAGTCACCGTGTCGTCCGATGGCCGGACCGCCTATATTTCCAACTATGCCGGAGGTGGATATAACACCATCTCGGTGGTGGATTTGGTGAACATCAAGGCTCTTCCGACCATCGACCTCGGTCCCTTGCGCGGGCCCCACGGCATGTGGTTTGCAGGCGGCAAGGTCTGGTTTACGGCCGAGGCCGCGAAGGTTGTCGGCGGCTACGATCCCTCCACCAACAAAGTGGATTGGATCTTGGGCACGGGCCAGAACCGCACCCACATGATTTATGTTTTCGACGACCTGAAGCGGATGGTGACTTCGAATATCAACTCCGCCACCATGACCGTGATTGACGAAATGCTTCCCGCAGCCGGAAGGGGGCCGGGTGGACCGGGGCGCGGGCCCGGACCAGGAGGTCCCCGCAAGGATTGGGAGGAGACGGTGATTCCCGTCGGTCCAGGTGCCGAGGGCTTTGACGTTGTGCCCGGGGGCGGGGAATTGTGGTCGGCCAATGCCGGCGATGGTACCATCTCCGTGCTGGACTTGAAGACGAAGAAGGTTTCCCAAACACTCCAGGCCAACGTCCGCTCCGCAAACCGGCTGAAGTTTACCCCGGACGGCAAATACGCCTTCGTCTCGATGCTCAGCACCCCCGAAGTTGTCATCTTCGATGTGGCCGCGCGCAAGGAGGTAAAACGGCTCAAGATCAAGCGTGGCGCAGCCGGAATCCAGATGCAGCCGGACGGTTCCCGGGCTTTCGTTGCGTGCACACCCGAGGACCGGGTTGTGATTGTCGATCTCAAGACGCTGGAGGTTGCGGGCCAGTTGGACGCCGGTAAGCAACCGGACGGCATGGCATGGGCGGTGCGCAAGTGAGGCGGACAGTGCGGCTGGGCCTTTTGGGTTTGTTTGTTCTTGGCACCTTGTCGGCGCAGACCCGTACGGTGGTGCTGCGTGCAGCGCGCGTGCTGGATGTGGAAACCGGCAAGATGACCTCTCCGGGCGAAATCCTGGTTCAGGGAGACAGGATTGCCGCCGTTGGTGCCAAGGTGGACCGTCCCGCCGGGGCCGAGGTTGTCGAGCTGGGCGATTCCACCCTTTTGCCCGGCCTGATCGATGCCCATGTCCATCTGTTTCTGCACCCGGGCCCGCAGGATTTGCAGACTCTCCAGGAAACCGTCCCCCAGCGCACGATCCTCGCCACCATCGCGGCCAAGGACGATTTGATGGCCGGATTCACGGCTGAACGGGATTTGGGTACCGAGGGTGCCGGATCGGCTGACACAGCCGTCCGGATCGCCATTGACAAGGGCCTGATTCCGGGACCCCGCATGCGGATGAGCGGCAACGCGATCGATATTCTGGGCGGCCACGAGGATGCAGCCGGATACAACCCCGCCCAGCACGTCCTGGGCAACGCCGACATCGCGAACAATGCCTCCGAACTCGTCGCCGTCATCCGGCAGCAGATCAAGGACGGTGCCGATTTCATCAAGATCTATGAGACAGGCCGCGATTCCGTGGTGGATGGGCATTTGGTCACTCCCTGGCAATACAGCCAGTCCGATCTGGAGGTCGCGGTCCGCGAGGCCGGGCGCGTCGGGAAAAAGGTTGCGGTCCACGCCTCCGGCGAGCCTGGTGCGCTCTATGCGGCCCGGGCCGGCGTATCCTCCATCGATCACGCGGAGGAGCTGAGCCCGGAGACCATGCAAATCATGCACGACAAAGGTATCTTCGCCGTGCCGACATTTGCCATCCTGGAATATTTTGCCGAACATACGGATTCTCCTGCCAGGAAAGCCCGGTATGCGGAAATCAATAAGCTCCATGCGACCGAATTCAAGAAGCAGCTGGCAGCAGGAGTGCCGGTGGCAATGGGTTCCGACGTCGGGCCATTTCCGCACGGGACCCAGGCGCGCGAGTTCACGCTGATGGTCAAGTACGGGTTGAGTCCGCTGGGCTCCATTCAGGCCGGAACGGTCAATGCTGCTGCGCTCTTGGGCTGGAAGGGATCCATCGGTGTCCTGAAACCGGGCTATCTGGCTGATATTGTTGCCGTTCCCGGCGACCCACTGGCTGATATCAGCGCGTTGGAGCGGGTCAAATTCGTGATGAAGGGCGGTGTCGTCCACCGCAACGGGCCGCTACCGAACACAGTCGCCAAATAAATCAGGTAATATCTGGCCATATGCACGACCAGAATCCGATAGAAGAGTTGGTCCACCTCTATGTGGACGGTGCCTTCAGCCGACGGGAGCTGATGGCGAGATTGTCCAAGTACGCCGGAGGCACCGCCGCGGGGGCAGTGGCTTTGGCGGAATTGGGTGTTGGGGAGGCCGAGGCCCAGATTGTGGGGCGCGCGGTGAACTCGGTGCCGGAAGGCGCTCCGGGCATCCAGACGCGCACTGTTACGTTCACAGGGCAGGGCGCGAAGTTGATCGCCTACATGGCATGGCCAGACCCGCTTCCGCCGGGCAAGCTGCCGGGCGTCATGGTGATTCACGAGAACCGGGGCCTCGTGGACCACATCAAGGATGTCACCCGGCGTGTCGCCAAGGCGGGCTACGTGGGGTTGGCCATCGATCTGCTGTCCAGGCAGGGAGGCACGGACCAATTCACAGATGCCACTGCCCAATCGGCGGCTTACAACCGCACCAACGTGGTGGAGCGCTGGCAGGACATGGTTTCCACCCTGGACTACCTGAAACACGTCGATTTTGTTCGCTTCGACCGCATCGGCGTCGTCGGATTTTGCGCCGGTGGAGGGAACATCTGGAGTTTTCTTCCAACCGTTCCCGAACTGGCTGCCGCATCCATCTTCTACGGCACGCCGACCCCGCCGTTGGATCAGATCACCACCATCAAGACCCCGGTTCTGGCCAACTATGCCGAATTGGACCGGACTCTATCGCTCAGGATGCCGGACGTGATGACGACCATGCTGACACAGCAGAAGACCCTATCATTCCGCCTCTACGAAGGCGTCGGCCATGCGTTCCACAACGACACCGGCCCAGCCTACAACGAAGCCGCTGCTTTGGACGCTTGGGGACAGACCATGGCGTGGTTCGACAAGTTTCTCAGACGTTAGCCCTAAAGCCCGCCGGACCAGGGCCGATAGTACTATTGGAGGCCCTGTTCCGGTGCAGCAGTTTGATGTGACCTTGAAGTTGTTGCGCCAAAGCCCGTCCACGGTCCTGCTGCGCACCCTCATTGGTGGAAGCATTGCCCGGTGGCTGGAGGTCGAAACCCTCAAGGTGGAAGCCCGGCGGATGGACTTGCTGTGCCAGATGTCTGTAGGCGGCTACTGCACATGGAACTGCAGAGCAGCCACGACTCCGACATGCCTCTCCGCATGGTCGAATATGCGCTGGCAGTCAAGCGCAAGTTCGGCACGATCCCGAGGCAGATCGTGCTGTACGTGGGGCGGGGGCCCTTGAGGATGGCTGATTTCCTCGCCGAGGGCTCCATGAGCTTCCGCTACGAACTCCGTGATTTCCGCACGCTGGACGGGGAAGCCCTGTTGGCGAGCCCCGACTTGGGCGATAATGTACTTGCGGTGCTGGCTCGGCTCAACAACCGGAAAGCCGCCTTGTCAAGAATTCTTGCGCGGATC
>CAITMP010000913.1 GCA_903893525.1 uncultured Acidobacteriia bacterium
ATCGCGGACGCCTTCCCATGGCTTGGGGGCGGGGGCTCCCTTGAAGCGATTTGCACCGGAAATCCCGCCACCATAGGGAATCCCCTTGAACGTGGTCAGGTTGCCGGTTCGGGCACCCCGGACCCGACCGTTGACGGTCTTGGCCTCCACGTAATCCGTATCCGGCGATTGTCCAAATGCCCGGTCCCCGAGCGTTGACCCCGCCAAAACAAGCGGAATCCCACCCAGAACGTCGCGTCTCGAAATTTTCATAGTCATTTCCTGTTTTGCTCAAAGATGCAACAATCACAACCAACCTACGCGAAGCTGAAGCCCTGCTTTGTCATCGGCAGCGTCCGGATCCGTTCGCCAACTGCGGAGAAAACGGCATTTGCGACGGCGGGAAGGATGGGCGGCAAAGCGGGTTCGCCCAGTCCTGTTGGAGGATTGTTGGTCTTCAGGAAGTGCACTTCAATGATCGGTGCCTGCTGGATCCGCAGCCAAGGATGCTGGTGGTAGTTGGATTGTACGACCCGCCCTTCCTTGAGCGTGATCTCCTGGACCATCTCGCTCAGCCCATCCATGACCGCCCCCTGCACCTGGTTCTCGGCTGCGCTTGGATTGATGACCTGGCTCCCGATGTCGCCCGCCACCCAAACCTTGTTGACCTTGACCTTCTTGTCGGAACTGACCGCCACTTCGGCAACTTCGGCAAAATACCCGCCATGGCTGAAATGGAACGCCATCCCCAGCGCCGTCCCCTTCGGAAGCTGGCGCTTGCCCCAACCCGACTTCTCCGCCGCAAGCTCAATCACGCCAGTCATCCGGGCTGCGTTCAAGCCCGGTGGACGCCGACCGGGTGCAGCACCCGCACCTGCGGGCACTGCGTTCTTGAGCAGGTCGAGCCGAAACTGCACGGGATCCTTTCCAGCCACATGCGCCAGTTCGTCGATGAAGGACTGCATCACCCAGGCAATGCTGTTCGATCCCGGAGCCCTCAATGCACCCGTTTTCAGCCCGAGAGGCATGGTGGATGCCTGCACCAGAAGATTTTCCACATAACCTGCTGGAAATTCGCCCGCATTGAAGCCACCGTCATGAACGAAGGCGTCCCCTTCGCCGTAGGCTACGAAGTGGTCCTTCCAAGCGACGAGTTTCCCGGCGCGGTCCACAGCGGCTTTGAAGTACTGGAATCCGCCACAACGGTAGTAGTCATGCCGCATATCGTCCTCGCGGCTCCACAGGAGCTTCACCGGGGCTCCCACGGTCTTCGAGATCCACGCGGCCTCGCACATCGAATCGTTGTAGGCCCTGCGTCCGAAGCCTCCTCCGGCCCGCACCATGTGGAGCGTGACATCGGCTTCGGGAATTCCCAACAGCGTGCCTACCACTGCCCGACCGGGTGCTGGAAACTGGCTGGTGGACCAAATTTCCACCTTGCCATCCTTGTAATGGGCTGTGCAGTTCTGCGGTTCCATGGTGGCGTGGGCGATGAACGGGAAGACGTAGCGGGCTTCGAGCACCTGGACGTCGTTGCGCCCAAAGGCCGCATCCGTATCGCCCTCCTTGCGCAAATTCCGTCCTGCGGGCTTCGCCGCCATGGCATCCGCATTCCTGGCATTGGCGTCGCTGTCCTGCGCCGCCCATTTGCCCAGGTCCCACTTCACCTCCAGCTTTCGCCGTGCGGACTGCGCGGCCCACCAGCTATCGGCCACGATCGCGACACCCGCTTCGAACCCGGGGCCGTCAAACAGGTAGTTCGGGTAGTCGCTGGCCATCGGTATGCCTTCGACGATGAAAGCGTGCCGGACTCCCTTCATCAACTTGATCGCGTCGAGGTTAGCGCCCAGAACCTTGCCGCCCAGCACCGGCGTTTTCTCGAACGCCGCATAGAGCATGCCGGGAACGGTCACATCAATGCCAAAGATCGGCTTGCCTGTGACGATTTGTTTGGTTTCCGCTCCGGCCGTGCTCTTGCCGATGATCTTGTAGTCCTTCGGGTCCTTCAGCTTGAGACTTGCGAATGCCGGAACCGGCATGGCTGCCGCTTTTGGAGCGAGTTCCCCGTAGCCGGTCGAGCGGTTCGACGCCTGGTGGTGAACTACGCCCGATGCCGTGGAACACTCGTCCGGCGCGACGCCCCAGCCCTGCGCAGCCGCTGCGACCAGCATCTGCCGGGCAGCGGCACCGATCCGACGCATGGGCTCCCAATTGGTCGGCGTGCCCGAACTGCCGCCCGTGACCTGCCCGCCGTACTGCGGACCCACACCGGAACGTACGATCCGGACTGCCTTCCAGTCCACATCCAGCTCCTCCGCGATCATCATTGGCAGCAGATTGAGCGCGCCCTGTCCCAGTTCCTGGTTCTTTGCGACCAGGGTGGCGGTACCGTCCGCCGCGATGCTGACGAAATCCGACGGTTTGAGCGCGGGACCTCCGCCTGGAAAGCCCTGGGCATTCAGTTCGCTCTCCATGTGCAGGGCCAGCATGAAGCCGCCGCCTGCCATGGCCGAGGATCGAAGGAAGAAACGTCGGTTCATACTCATTTGGCACCCCCGCCATCGCCGTTCTGCCCGGCCCGCGCCGCCTCATGAATCGCCGCGCGGATCCTGATGTAGGTACCGCACCGGCAAAGGTTGCCGCTCATGGCCGAGTCGATTTCGGAATCGCTGGGATTGGGATTCTTCTTGAGCAGCGCGCACGCCGCCATGATCTGCCCCGCTTGGCAATACCCGCATTGCGGCACGTCGATGGCCGCCCAGGCCAACTGCACCGGATGTCCGCCATCGGGGGAGATGCCCTCGATGGTTGTGATGGATTTTTTGCCCACATCGGACGCCTTCATGAGGCAGGAGCGCGTCGGCACGCCATCCAGATGGACAGTACAGGCACCGCACAGTCCCATGCCGCAGCCGAACTTGGTGCCCTTGAGATCCAGTTCATCCCGAAGAACCCACAGTAGCGGCATTTCGGGGTCGCCATCGTATTTTTGCGGTTTCCCGTTGATCGTCAGCGTCATCATGGTTTCCTTCGCTACAGCCCCGACAGTTTCAAAACTGCTTCCGGAAGCCGGGCTCCCTGGATCGGAATCGAGGAGACTGCCTCCTCGATTTCGCGCAGGTCGTCCGGCGTCAGTTCAAGCTCATCGGCACCTGGATTTTCCTCCAGACGCTCCAACTTCCCCGTTCCAGGGATCGGCACGATCCACCGCTTCCGCGAAAGCAGCCATGCCAGTGCAATCTGTGCCGGTGTGGCACCCTTGCCGTGCGCAATGCCACGGAGCAGATCCACCAGGACCAGATTGGCGGCGCGCGCTTCGGGTGCGAACCGGGGAGACCGGTTGCGGAAATCGGTGCTGTCAAATTCGGTTTCCGCCCCGATCTTGCCCGTAAGGAATCCGGCCCCCAGTGGACTGAAGGGCACAAACCCGATTGCCAATTCCTCGCACACGGCGAGTACGCCATTTTCTTCGGGATCGCGCGTCCACAGCGAGTACTCGCTCTGCACAGCTGCCACGGGCTGAACGTCGTGGGCTCGGCGGATTGTCCCCGCACCTGCCTCGGATAGGCCGAAGTGCTTGACCTTTCCCTCTGCGATCAGGTCCCGGACTGTTCCCGCCACATCTTCAATGGGAACTCGGGGATCGACCCTATGTTGATAGAGCAGATCGATTGCATCGACCTTCAGCCGCGTCAAACAGGCCTCGGTGACTTGGCGGATGTGCCCGGGTCTGCTATCGAGTCCGTAGCGGCTGCCATCGGCGTTGATACCAAAGCCAAACTTCGTGGCGATGAACACGTTGTGTCAGAAGGGTGCGAGCGCCTCTCCCGCCAATTCCTCGTTTGTGAAAGGACCGTACGCCTCGGCAGTGTCGAACAGCGTGACGCCGCGTTCGACCGCGGAGCGGATGATACGGATGGCCTCGCCGTGTTCCGTCGGTGGCCCGTAGTTGGCGCTCAGTCCCATGCAGCCAAACCCGATAGCCGAGACGTCCAGACCACTATTTCCGAGACTTCGCTTTTTCATGATCCTACTCAAACCAGCCTACGTACGATGGCGGGCCGGACGGTATCCCAATCCTGCTGAATGATTGCCCAATCCTATCAAAGACTTGCACTCAACTTGCGCGCCTCCCGGACCGCGCGGGTATCCTTTAGATTGGATCTTCAGGTAGATTGGATCTTCAGGTAGATTGGATCTTCAGGTAGATTGGATCTTCAGGTAGATTGGATC
>CAITMP010000914.1 GCA_903893525.1 uncultured Acidobacteriia bacterium
CAGTGACCAACACCGGAGCCACCACCATTACGGGAGACCTGGGCCTGTACCCCGGCACCTCCATCACCGGTGCCGGAACGATCAGCCTCAGCGGCACAACCCATGACACCGACGCGGTCGCCCAGCTCGCGCAAAGCGACGCGACAAACGCCTATTCGATCCTCAGCAGCCTCTCCGGGGCAAACACCCTCACCGGCGACCTGAGCGCCTTCAACGGCGGACCCGGCGTCTATCGTTTCAGCAGTTCCGCCCAGCTGACCGGAATGCTTACCCTGAACTTCGCCGGTGCATCCAACCAGGATTTCATCTTCCAGATCGGCAGCACGCTCACCACGGCCAGCGGCTCGTCGATCGTGGTTCAAAATGGCAACGCGACCGACGGTGTGTTTTTCCAAGTCGGCAGTTCGGCCACCCTTGGCTCCTCCACCGCCTTCGCGGGCAATATCATCGCACTCGAGAGCATCTCATTGGACAGCACGGCATCCATTTGCGGCCGGGCAATCGCGCTGACCGGTGCCGTAACCATGATCACCAACAGCATTTCCAACAGCTGCGGCGGCACCGACTTCAACAGTGCAGCCTTCAGCGGTGGCAGTTTTGCCAGCTACGGATATGTGGGAGGTGCTTTCGACGGCGTACCCGCACAGACGCCGGAACCCTCGACAACCGCGCTTGCCATTTTTGGCCTCGTGGCCACCTTCGGATTCGCGGCGCGCAAACACGGAATCCTTGCAACGCGCTTGATCATCCAATAGTCCATCTGTATAATAGGAGTTTGAAGGGAGCCGTATGGCACACATCGCATTCCTCGGGCTACCGAGCCCGCTGGAAACCCAACTCGCGGCAGTCCTGCAGCAGCAGGGCCACCGAATCACCAACACCCTCAACAACCGGCACGCATCGTCTGCCCGTGTGGTGTTCGCGTGTTGCGACGGTTCCCACGATCTTGCCGTGATCCGGGCCTTGCGATTCCGTTTGCCCGAGGTACCCGTGATTGCCGTGGCCAGCGATTCGAACGCGAATTTCCCGGAAGCTCTGGAGCTTGGCGCCGAGGAGGTCGTGTGCCTCCGGCCCGACGACAAATCCTGGCAAGAGGCGTTCGACGCACCGCGTGCGCGGGATTTCGAAGTCTCATTCGACGCGGCCCGCATCCGATGGGTACTGGCGTCTGTAGATCGCGAGGCCGTTCGGCAAGACCTGATGCGGCACGCCAAAGCCGCCTGAATTTTAGGGACCAAGCGGACGACCTGGCCGCGATCAGCTTCTCCCGCGCCCGATGCCTTTGGGATTCCCTGGTCCGGCGCTGGCGGCAAACAACGCCCTTCAGCGCCGACCGGGCTTTCCGAAAACCGTGGTCTCGGGGTTGTACTCCCGCCAATCGAACCAATAGTCCTTGATTGCGTCGATCACCCTGAGGCACGCGCCCTTCAGCGGACCGTCCGCCGCGCATCCCCGGAAATTCCAGTGGCTCCCGCCGATGCTGTCGACCAGCAATCCGCCGTTTTCATTTGGGCCGCCGTCGTCCAAACGGTAGAAATCCGCCACGCCGCCACCGCCCGGCAGCGTCCGGGAAAAGACCCGCACCGATTCGTGGTCCGATCCCAGCACCACGAGTACGGGCTCCGATCCCACTTGATCCAGAATCAGCTTTTCGCGCCGGACCGCCTCATAAGGGAACGCACGGGCAGCCCCGCCCGCATGCACGCCCACCATCAGGTCCCTCGCACCAAGTCCCGGCTCGGCGTGGCTGATCACGGTGCGTTGCTGCTTCATCTTTACGTCCCAATCTGTGGGCGAGTATTCCGGAACGAAGGCGGCGACGTCCTTCATAACGCTCCGGGTCGCGGCTCCCGATGTCTCGGTTTTCCACAGGGCAAAGGTCAGTTCGTCGCAATGGATCAGGCGCAGCGTCTTTCCCGCAAGCGGACCCGAGATCGCCCGGCCGCTGATCTGCTGCCAATACGAGCCCGTTTCCTCGTCCCGCATGAGGAAGTTCTGATTGTTGATACCCGCCAGGTGGAACGTCAGAGTGACC
>CAITMP010000915.1 GCA_903893525.1 uncultured Acidobacteriia bacterium
CCCCCTGCCGCGCTAACCTCATCGCGCGATGGAAAACTTGACCCATACCTCCAACCCAACCCAAAAAGCACCTCGCACCGAAGCCCAAATAGCCGCCTCCCGCCTCAACGGATCCAAATCCAAAGGCCCCGTAACCCCCGAAGGCAAATCCATCTCCGCCAGAAACGCGGAGCGCCACGGCTTCTTCTCCCAGCTCGCCACCATCAAGGGCGAATCCCCCCAGGAATACGTCCAGGTCTCCGCCGACCTCTACGAAACCTGGCAGCCAACGGACGAATACGAGCGCTGCCTCGTCGACACGATGGCCACCTGCATGTGGCGCCGCATGCGCATGCTCGTCCTCGAATCCGTCACCCTCGACACCCAGCTCACCGCCTTCGGCTGCACCACAACCGCCGACCTCAACCAGACCGCCCACGCCTTTTCCACCCTCTCCCAAAAGGACGGCGCCTTCGAGCTCATCCACCGCTACGAATCCCGCTATATCCGAGCCCTCGAACGCGCCGGACGCAATCTCATGGCCTACCGGAAATTCCGCCTGCAGGAGGCCTCGGCGCAACAACAAGCCTCCCAAATTCCCGCCGAACCGTCCTTTATGGAGGAGCAGCCCGCCGAGCCGCCGTCCCCCACCCCAGCCCCCGAACCCGAAACCAAAAAAGACAGGAACGAACCCAAGCCCGGCCCCACCGGTCGCGAAGCCCGCCGCCTCCGCAGATGGCAAAAACGCCATCCGGCCCCCGCATCCACCACAAATCCGTCCGAGGTGAGACATGAAACCACGAACCCCCACCCACAAACGCCCAACCACATCGGGGAATAATGAAATTCCGACCCCCGCATTTCCCCCGTCACGCCCGCACCAGGTAAATTTTCCGCCCCGCCATCGAACTCCGTCACCCTCACTATTGGGCCGCACGCTGAGCCAATTCGCGCAACGCGCAATACCCAACGCCCGACACCAACCATCCCGAATCGCCAACCTATTGATTCCTAAGCTGTTTCTCTTTGGCACGCCATTTGCACAAAACGGGCATCTCCATTCCTTGTCCGAACTTGCCCAATGGGACTCGAACTCACATGGATCGCCCTCGCCGCCAGCCTCCTCATGGCACTGGCTGGCGCATGCGTCTTTGTCTTCGCAGTCAAGAAGGACTATTTCCGCGACGTGGAGGAGGCGAAATTCCACGTTTTCTGGTCGGACCTGGAAGAACTGGTCGACGGCGTTCCGGGAGATCCCAAGAATGAGTGCAAAGACAAACCCATCCAATAGCGGCGAATCCCGCCGCAGTATCCTGACGTGGTTCAGCGGTGCCGCCTTGGCCGGTTCCGCCGCCATCAGCGCGCTGGCCAACTTCATCTTCATGAAGCCGCGCGCTACCTACGGCCAGCCCAGCCGCTACTCCATCGGGCGTCCCGACGACTTCCCCGCCGGCACCCGCGTCTCGCTCGACCAGCGCCGCGTCTGCGTGGTCCGCGAAGGCCCCAAGCTGGCCGTCATTTCCACCATCTGCACCCACCTCGGGTGCACCGTAGGCGTTTCCGACACCGGTTTTGCCTGCCCTTGCCACGGTTCCCGCTATGACCAGGACGGCAATGTGGTGGGCGGACCCGCACCCAAATCCCTCACTTGGTATCAGGTTTCGCTAGCGCCCAACGGCGAACTCGAAGTGGATACCAACGCTCCGGTGGACCAAGGGACCTACTACACGATATGAGCGAGCCACTTGATCTAGGAAAAGGCGATCTGGAAAAGCCCGGCATCGTAGCTGGCCTTGCCGCGTTCCCGCGTACCGTCTGGGACTCCATCTTCCGCAATCCGCTGCCGGATTCCGACCTCGGCGCTTCGCGGACCTCGTTCACCAACTTCTTTCTGCACATCCACCCGGTGAAGGTCCACCGGAACTCGATCCGCCCGCTGTACACGCTTGGCCTCGGCGTCATGTCGTTCGTGACGTTCATGGTCCTGACGGTGACCGGCGTGCTTCTGATGTTCTATTACGTGCCCTCCACCACCCAGGCCTACGACCGGATGCTGGACCTGCGCGGATCGGTCGCGTTCGGCACCTTCCTCCGCAATCTTCATCGATGGTCGGCCCACGCGATGGTGGCGGTCGTTTTCCTGCACATGGGACGAGTTTTCCTCACCGGTTCCTACAAGCGACCCCGCGAATTCAACTGGCTCATCGGCTGCGTCCTGTTTCTGTTGACCCTGTTTGCCAGTTTCACCGGCTACCTGCTGCCGTGGGACCAACTCGCATTCTGGGCGATCACTGTGGGTACCTCGATTGCCGCCTATGCCCCACTGGTTGGCAAGAAGATCCAATTCCTCCTGCTTGGCGACCAAGCCGTCGGCCAGGAGGCGCTGCTCCGCTTCTACGTCCTGCATGTGGTTGTCCTCCCGATGTTGATCACCCTGCTGGTGGCGATCCACTTCTGGCGCATCCGCAAGGACGGTGGCCTTTCGCGCCCCGCCGACGCGGACATGATGCCGGACGGCAAGCCGCTGCGGGTCGAAATCGTGCCGAATTCCTCCAAGGGCGGCAGTTTCGGCCTGATGGGTTTCGTGCGCGGGCCGTTCACCAAAGTCGGCAACGTGCCGGACAACACGGTTTACGCGTGGCCGAACCTGTTCGTGGCCGAACTGTTCGTCTTCGTCGTCACGGTCGCGGCGCTCCTGGTGGTGTCGTTGCTGTTCAACGCGCCGCTGGAGGAGCCGGTGAACGTACTCCATCCGCCGAATCCAGCCAAAGCCCCCTGGTACTTCCTCGGCCTTCAGGAACTGGTGAGCTACTCGGCATTTTGGGGTGGCGTCGGAGTTCCCGGAATCGAAGTGCTTCTGCTGATGCTGGTGCCGTTCATTGACCGCAAGGTCTCCGGCGTCGGCAAATGGTTCGCCAAGGAGCGTTTCCTGGCCAACCTCCTCTTTGTCACGTTCACCTTGCTGAATGTGATTTTCATCATCATCGGGACGTTCTTCCGCGGCCCGAATTGGGCCTTCGTCAGCCCGTTCTAGCAATGCAGTCCGTACTGAGCACAATATGAAACTCGCACTCGCAATCGCCAGCGCCGTCATCCTGCTTGTCCACGGGCTCGTGTTCTACGACCAGTTCTTCCACAAGTGGGAGCGCCACCAAACGGCCTACTTCGACCAGGCGCGCACCCAGGCCCGCAACGATGCGGAGCGCAAGGAATTGGCCCACCGGGAACCGAAGATCGAGCAAATCATCGTCACCCAGTTCGGGGAAAACCGCGTCGACCGCTGCACCACCTGCCACCTGGCCATCGACGACCCCCGTTTCAAGGACCATTTCGAGCCCCTCAAGACCCACCCCTACTCCGCAGCTCTCGGCGACTACCAACGCAACGGACGCTGGGAGCGCCGGCACAAGTTCACCGATTTCGGCTGTACCGTCTGCCACTATGGCCAGGGCCGGGGACTCGAAACCGACTACGCCCACGGCAACGACGAGCACTGGAACGACCCTCTGACCGGCTACGTCACCCAGGCCAATTGGCGCAAGGACTTCGCCCCGCAACTCAAGGGCAAGGAATACATGGAGGCAAACTGCGCCCAGTGCCACACCGACGACAATTTCGCCGGTACGCCGCACGTCAACCGCGGCCGCCAGCTCTTTTTCGGCAGCAACTGCTATGGCTGCCACAAGATCGAAGGACTTTCCGAAGGCACGCTGGCACCGGAGTTGAGCGAGGCCGGGCACAAATTCAAGGTCGACTACCTTTGGGAATCGATTGTGGAACCCCGTGCCAATCTCGCCACCTCGTTCATGCCGAAGTTCAACCTCTCCGGCGACGACGTCAAGAGCCTCGTGATCTTCCTGAAGAGCCGCCGGGGTGTCAACTTCGCCGAAACGTCGCTGGCACGCTACCGCACACGGTTGACCCCGGCCAAGGAAATCACGCCGGAATCGGTCACTGGAAAGACGGTTTCCCAAGTGGCTGACGCGGTTGCACGCGGCAAGCAATTGTTCGAAGACCGGGCCTGCGCCGCCTGCCACAAGCTGGGCGACACCGCCTCCGGAGGCAAGGACGGAGGCAAAGACGGCGGCATCGCCCCCGACCTCACGCTGGAAGGCCGCATGAAGGACCCCGACTGGCTCCGTGAGCACTTCCGCACGCCCCGTTCACGCATTCCGGACTCGATCATGCCCGCCTTCCGTTTTAGCGACAGCGATTTCGACGCCCTGACCGCCTACCTTTCCAGCCGCCA
>CAITMP010000916.1 GCA_903893525.1 uncultured Acidobacteriia bacterium
CCATAGGGGGATTCCGCGGCGGCACGCAACGGATCGGTATGGATCCACTGGTTGTCACCGGTCGCGGCAGCAAATAGATCGATCCGGTCCTGTTCGATCCGCTCCCAGTCGGTCACTGAAACTTCCGTGCCCACTAGCGCAGGCAAATCCTGAATTGTCATCGGAGCGCCCTTCCCCATTCCACGGTCTGCCGGAGCGACTTCTTCAAGATCTTGCCACCTGGGTTTCTCGGCAGCATTTCCTGACGAACCACCATATACTGCGGCACCTTGAAATCCGCCAGTCTGGACTTCGCGAATGCCACGACGTCGGCGATATCAATGGTCCGACCCGGTTTTGGCACAACCACGGCCCCCACTTTCTCGCCCATCATCGCATCGGGAACCCCGATAACGGCGGATTCAAACACATCCGGGTGGGCGACGAGAACGGATTCCACTTCGACGCAGTAGACGTTTTCCCCGCCCCGGTTGACCATGTCCTTCTTGCGGTCCACAATCTGGACAAAGCCTTCGGCATCGATCCGGGCCAGATCCCCGGTGCGCAACCAGCCCCCGACAAAGGTATCCGCGGTCGCATCAGGCTTGTTCCAGTATCCGGCCACGATGTTGGAGCCCCGAACCATCAGTTCGCCCACGCCGTCCGAAACCCCATCCAACTTCAAGTCCACTATTGGGGTGGCGACACCCACCGACTCCGGCTTGGTGACCGAATACTCTGCCGGCAGCCATGTCGTCAGGGAGGAGCTTTCGGTAAGGCCGTACGAATTGGATACCCGCGCATTCGGGAAAGCTTCCAGAATACGTGCGATCAGATCGGGGGCCGTTGGTGCGCCGCCGTACATCAAGCGTTGCACGCGGGACATGTCGAAATCGCCAAAGTTCTTCTGGTTGATCGCCAGCCAGTAGATCGCAGGTACCGAACAGAGGACGTCGATGGAATGGGCCACTATGGCTTTCAGGAATGACTGTACCTGGAACTGCGGCATGATCACCGTTGTGCCCCCGGCCTCGCAGGTAGGCAGCAACTGGCTGTTGCAACCGGTCACATGGAACAGGGGCACGGAAACAAGGTTCCGCACCTGTCCGGGCGGCACCAAATTCACGCGTCGGCATGACTCCATGTTGGCCAGAAAGTTGCGCTGCGTGGTCATCGCACCCTTTGGGAATCCCGTGGTGCCGCTGGTGTAGAAAATGGCCGAAATGTCCGCTGGACCCACGCCGTCGTCCACAAACGGTGCCCCGTCGGGAAGCGCCGAAGGTTCGGACAAAACAATCCCACTCCCGGAATCGCCCACAACGTAGTCTACTTCCTGCTCGCTGAACCGTGTATTCACGGGAACCGCGGTCGCCCCCGCCATCTGGACGCCGAAGAACGCCAGACACCAGGGAATGCCGTTCCCGAGCCGGATCGCCACGCGGTCCCCCCTTCGAACTCCGGAAGCCCGCAGACCACCTGCTACTCGGGCCGACCGGTCCCAAAGTTCCCGGTACGTCAGCCTCAGTGAGGTCTCGCCGTTCGAGTCGAGTTCCAGCAAGGCTTCGGCGTCGGGGCTGGCGTCAACAGTGCGCCTCAACATCCCCACCAGCGAATCCGGGCGGTTGTCATAGTGGGCCACCCCGAGCGCATCGCGCGAGATTCCCGAAAGGTCAAAATGTGCCATCGCGGAAGAACCTAGTCTACATACTGCAACTCGTGCAGTCGATGGTAGATGCCCCGTTGCTCGATCAACTCGTCGTGGTTGCCCGTTTCCACGATGCGGCCCGAATCCAGAACCACGATCCGGTCCGCGCGGCGAATTGTCGACATCCGGTGCGCGATCACGATCACGGTACGACCAGTCATCAGGTTGGCCAGCGCCTTTTGCACCAGCATTTCGGATTCAGTGTCGAGATTTGAGGTAGCCTCGTCCAGAATCAGGATCGGGGAATTCTTCAGAATGGCCCGCGCAATGGCCAACCGCTGCCTTTGGCCGCCGGAGAGCTTTACGCCGCGGTCACCAATCACGGTTTCATAGCCTTGGGGCAGTTCCAGAATGAAATCGTGGGCCAGGGCGGCTTGGGCAGCCTCCACCAACCTAGCCGGTTCCACGCCCTGCATGCCGTACGCGATGTTGTTGGCAATCGTGTCGTTGAAGAGGAACGTCTCCTGCGCAACCAAGCTGATACTGCCCCGCAGGGAGCCGAGGGAGAAATCCCGGATATCGACACCGTCAATTTTCACGGCACCGTCCACAGGGTCCCGGAAACGGGGGACCAGACTCGCCAGCGTGCTCTTCCCCGCGCCGCTGGGCCCAACCAGGGCGACAATCTCGCCCGCGCGGATCGACAGTGTCACATCCTCCAGCTGATTCCCGCTGGCGGTAGGATAGCGGAATCCCACGTTCTCGAACGCGATTCCCTGATGGAGGGAGCCGAACTCCCGCGCGCCGGGGAGGTCCGCAACCTCGGCGGGCTCGTCCAGATAGCCGAAGACCTTCTCGGACGCGCCAATCGCCTGCTGGAAGATGCTCATCAGATTCGTCAGCCGCTTTACCGGTTCGAACAGGAACAGGAGAGCCGCCAGGAAGCTCATGAAATCCTCGGCCTTCATGGCACCTGTCTTGATTTCGCTGCGGCCAAACCATAGCAACCCGACGAACGTGAGAGACCCCATGAGCTCGATAAACGGCGAAGGTATTCCTTGAAGGATCACCTTCCTCATGTTGAATTTGAACAACTTGTCGGCGGCAGTACGGAAGCGGCGCAACTCGTAGTCCTCGGCAGCGAACGCCTTCACCACCTGATGTCCGGCAATCGCCTCCTGGAGCACCTGGTTGAGGTCGCCGGTGGCGTCCTGAGTACGGCGGCTGGTGCGGCGAATGCGTGACCCCAGCCGGGCGGTGGGGATCAACACGATCGGAAACAGGATCAGCGCGAACAACGCCAGCTTCCAATCGATGCCGAAAAGCACCACCAAGTTGGCCAGCAGCGAGAACGTCTGCCGCAGTACATCGGCCAGCATGTCCGAACAAGCCGTCTGGATCTTGTCGATGTCGCTCATCACCGACGACATCACCTTGCCCGTGGAATTGCTGTCGAAGAACCCGGCCCCATGCCGCAGGAGCTTCTCGAAAACCTGGTTCCGGATGTCGCGGACTGCGGAAAATCCCACGTAGCTGGTTAAGTAGTCGCCCAAGTAGTCGCAGATGCCTCGAACCGCGAACACCACAAGAATCGCGATGGCCACCATCGTGAAGATGTTGTGGACGGAGCCAAGGGGAAAGAAGTCCTCCAAATACAGCGGGTGGTTGGAGAGCGGGAGGGTAAACAGCGGCTCCGGGTCGCCATCCATTGAAGGCCGGAGGACGCGTCCGAAGACAACTTTGACCAGCAACGCCCTTGACGCCGTCATCACGCCCATCAGGGCCATCAGCACAACGGAAATGGCCAAGAGCAGCCAGTACCGGCGTGCATAGAGCGCGAGACGGATCGCAGGTTTCATGGGCTAGCGGCTGCCCGCGCCGACCTCTTGCACACGGTACGAGAGCATTGCCCGCCGGGCGTGGTCAACCGGGATCGATTCTATCGGATTGCCCTTCAGCACTGTTGCCTCGGTGCGCCACGGGGACCAAATCTCATGGTCGGACGGGCCGAAGAAGACCACTTGGGGCACCCCGAATGCCGCCGCCATGTGCGCTGGCCCGGAGTCATTTCCTACGAACAGGGACGCGTCCCGCAGCAGCTGGGCCACGCGCGAAAGCGACTCGCCCCGAACTGTCCGCACTCCCATGAAATGCGAAAGATCGTCGGCTGCGGCACCGATAACCACCGGCTCCAACCCCAAGTCGCGGCTGGCGAACCGAGCCAGTTCGAGAAAATTGGCCGCCGGCCAAGTCTTTTCCGGGGCTGAGGCCAATGGATGGATCACCATGTACGGAGCGTCCGGTGCATGCGGTGAACGGGTCGCCGGAGCCGGAACCACGGCGCGGGGCACGTCGCAAACCGGAACGCCGAGATGAAACATCGCCGAAGCCATATGTTCCGCCGTGTGCACGCGCCTCGTAATGCCCAGGACCTCCTGCGCGGTCGGAATCGGCGCATTGTATGCCCAGGAAGGCTTGAAAATATCGAACCCGGCACGGAACTTCGCCTTGGAAAGCAAGGTCATCCGGGTGCTTCGTCCGCCCCCGTGGAGGTTGAGGCACAAATCGGGGGCAAATCCCCGCACCGAAGTCGCAGCGGGCGGGAGAACTTCCGCAACTGCCGGATTGCCCCGGAACACCTCGGCAAACCGATCCTCCACCGCAACTGCAACTTCCAGATCGGGTCGGAAACGCTTCAGGAGATCAATGGCGGGAGTACAGAGGACGCAGTCCCCCAGGGAACGCAACCGGATAATCGCGACACGACTGCCTTCGGGAAGCTGACTGAGAAGATCGCTGCTTTTCAAAAGCTACTCTTCCAGCCTTGCCTATTCAATCACGGCTTCGTCGATGAGCATGACGGGAATTTCATCGCGGATCGGGTACACCCGATGGCAGGAAACGCAACGGAGTCCGCTGGAGTCGGCTTTGAGCTCGACTTTTGCGCGGCACGCGGGACAAATCAAAATTTCGAGCAGATCAGCGCTGATGGCCATGAAACCCTATTCTAACAAGTCCGTAGCCAAAACACACCTTTGGAGGTGCCGGGAAACTTGCCCCGGCACCTCCAAGGCACCCTTCCATGAAGGATTAGTTTCCGTCCGGCACCTTGCCGGCCAGGAACAGCGACTGCCAATCGCCGCCGCGCGGTCCACCCGCTTGGCGCATCAGATGGAAGGCCACCGGCTCACCCGGCTTGAGGGCTGCTTGGATCTTCTTGATATCCGCCGCAGAATTGACAGCTTGGCGGTTCAGTTCCACGATCACATCGCCCTTGGCCACGCCGATGTCATCGGCAAACGAGCCCTGCTCCACCGAAGCCACCATCACGCCGTCGCCTTTGTAACCCATGCGGGTCCGGTCGGCTGGACGGATGTCCTGCACGGTGATGCCGAACTTGACCGTCGTCGCATTCTCGGGCGCATCGGCCTGCGGCTCTTCCGCAGCCTTCCCTCCATACAGTTCCGGGAAGATCTTGGCACGGTCGCCCACAATCACATTCAAGGACATCATCTTCTTGTCGCGGATCAGATCGATCTTCACCGGCTCGCCAACGGGCGATTCCGAAATTGTATCGATCAACTCCGAACCCTTGTGGATCGGCTTTCCGGCAATATTGACAACAATGTCCTGGGGCTTGATACCAGCCTTTTCGGCGGGCGCACCCTTGGTCAAATCCTCCACGAATACGCCATGGTCGGCACCGTAGACCTTCAACAAGGCTTGGGTATTGGAATCATCCGGCTTGAAGCGGATGCCGATGGAGCCGCGTGTCACATGTCCGTACTGGATGATGTTGTTGTAGACCCGCACTGCGGTGTTGATCGGAAGCGAAAAGCCGATTCCCTGGTTGCCGCCGCTGCGGCTGGCGATCATCGAGTTGATGCCGATCACTTCCCCGTTGATGTTCAGAAGCGGACCGCCGCTGTTCCCTGGGTTGATGGCCGCATCGGTCTGGATGAAGTGCTTGAACACCGAGGACGCATCGCCTGGAACGTCGCGTGCCAGCGCCGAAACGATACCTGCGGTCACCGTGGCCTGGAAGCCCAGCGGCGAGCCGATGGCAACCGACCAATCGCCCACCTGGATTGCATCCGAGTTGCCGATTTTGGCAGCAACCAAGTTCTTGCGGTCCACATGGATCACGGCAAGATCGGTGTCACTATCCGCGCCAATTACGGTGGCCGGGTATTCGGTCAGGTCACCGGTAAAGCGGACCTTGATCTTGGTGGCCTTCTCGATCACGTGGTTGTTGGTCAGAATGTAGCCGTTCTTGTCGACCACGACGCCGGAACCGGTCGCCGAACTGGGCACCTCGGGCTGGCCGAACTGGAAGCCGCCACCACCACCGCCGCCGCCGAAAAAGCGCTGCATGAAGTCCTGCATGGTGCCGTTCTGGTCCGGATCCTGATCCTCGTCATCCGGCTGAACCTGCCTGCGGCGGCCATTGGGGGCTTTCGTCGCCACTTTCTTCTTGGGAACGTACTCGGTGGAAATGTTGACCACGGAGGGCTCCAGTTTCTTGGCAATCCGCGTAAACTCATTCTGTGTTTGGACCGCGTTCGGGATGACCAGCGGTGTTGCGTCGGGCGCAACCGCAGCCTCCTTGGCAGCCTTGGCACCGGTCTGGATCACCGTGCCGATCAAAACTCCAATTGCGAGGGTGAAAAGGATCACCGCGAAGGAAAGGAATTTCTGTCCTCTGATCTTGTCGTACAGATTCATGATGTTGGCCTTGCTCCTCAATACAAAATGATAACGAATTCCGATGCTAGCTTTGTGATGTCCCGGCACGTCGTTTCGTTTCGGGACGGAACTCCACCAGTAGTACTCCACCCAGAATCAAACCGGCTCCCAAACGGGCTCGGAGGGAGAGCGTCTCCCCGGTCAAAATCCAGGACGTGATCCACGCCACCACCGGTTCCAACGCAAAAATAAGCGCCGAACGCGTGGCCGTGGTGTGTTTCTGCGCCCAGGCCATGGTGGTGAACGCGAGCGCTGTCGCCAGCAGGCCGGTAACGGCTACAGCCAGCGCAACCAAAGGACTCATGTGGAAGCGTACCGGTTCCACCCAACCGGCAGTCGCCACGCCCAGCAGCGCAGCCGTCACGGCCTGTCCCACGGCCACCGTTTCAAACCCAACTACCGGGGCGTACCGGGCCACTACGATCATGTGCAGGGCGAAAGCCACGGCGCAACCGGTGGTCAGGATATCCCCCCGGTTCATTCCCCAACTCGCCAAACTTCCCTCCGGCAGTGTCATCAGAGCCATCCCGAACGATGCAACCACAACGCCTGCGGCCTCCGCCAAGCGGGGCACAATCCTATAGACGAGGCTGCTTGCCAAAGGTACCATCGGAATCGACAGACCTGTAAGGAATGCCGATTTGGAGGGCGTCGTCAGTTCCAAGCCCATCGTTTGGAACACGTAGGCGGCAAAAAGAAGCGCACCGGCGAGGATCGAAGGGCGGATCCCTCGCCGGTTGAGCTTATTCCAATAGATTGCGGTCAGCACCGCCGCAGCCAACCCAAAACGCATGGTGAGGAACAGGATGGTCGAGACCTCCAGCAACGCGTTCTTCACCATCACAAAGGTGGTGCCCCAGATGACCGTGACGCCGATCAGTGCCAGTTCGGCCCGTGTTCTCATGAGGTTGAAGACTGGTCCAGCAACATCGCGGCGGCCAGCAGGATTCGTTTCAAGCCTAGGTCACGGCCGGCAGGTGAATACCATTCGGCTGGCGTGTGGGCCCCGCCGCCATGCCCGCCCGCGCCGATGGAGACAGCGGGCAATCCCAGCGAGAGTGGAATGTTCGCGTCCGTGGAAGCGCAGTCGATGCGGGAGCGGATGCCGAGGTGGAAGTCCACCGCGCGGATGCAGGCGAGCAAGGGTGAATCCGGGGGAAGTGCCGCAGCGGGACGGCTGCCGATCTCCCGAACCCTTGAGGTCACCCTGGCACCTCCAGCAACCCGGGAATTCTCGATATCCTCGGCCCTACCCACGGCGGCACGCAATTGTTCCGACAAGGCTTCCATGCGCTGGTTGTCCTCGGACCGGATGTCGACCTTGGCCCGCGCGGTTGAGGGAATGGCGTTGATACTTGGCCCCCCCTCCAAAATTCCGACGTTGACCGTAGCGCGGGGCGAAGCCTTCGGATCCACCGGCTTGGTGTCAATGAAGGATGCCACCGCCCGACTCAGCGCATGTGCCGGATTGCCAATACCAAAATCGCTCCAACTATGCCCGCCCGATCCGGAGAACAAGACTTCGTAGCGTCGGCTGCCCAACGCTTGGCAGGTAATGTGGCTCGTGGAAGCTCCGTCGATCACGAGAAAACATCCAATTCGACGCAGGAGCCCCTGCTGTCCGCACAGATGCCGCATCCCGCGCAGGTTTCCCTCGCCTTCTTCGCCGACGTTTGCCACCAACAGGAGGCGGTCCCATTCAAACCACGTTCTGGGACTGGACGAGATGGATTTTGCGATTGCCAGCAACGCTGCCAATCCCACGCCGTTGTCGCAAACCCCGGGACCGTGGAAATCCCCGGCGGCATCTACCGAAATATCATCCTTGGAACGTGGATTCAGCACCGTATCCAAGTGCGCCGTGAGGGCAACCAAAGGACCGTCGGAACCCTGAGTCAGGTTCTGGGGTCCGAATCCGGGCATAAGTGAAGCCAGGACATTCCCCGCACGGTCAATGGCCGTATGCCAGCCGAAACTGCGCAACGTGGAGGACATCCATTCGGCGCGCTCCTGTTCCATGAACGTGGGCGCGGGAACGCGGCAAACCTGCAGATGAATATCGTTCACCCATTGCTTTTCGCGTGTAAACCACTGGAGTGCCTCACGGATACCGGGCTGCTCGGCCAGTTCGCCGAGTCCCTGTCCCGCGGGCCATGAATTCGACGCCACTTTCATAGTGTAAGGGCACGCCGCAGTAGACTGGGATGGTTGGAGGGAATGCGTGGCAAAAATAGTCAATTCCAGGTGCGTGCTCGCGGTCTGCGACCTGGCGGTTTCCACCCGGTACTACGTGGATGTGCTTGGATTTAGCCAAGACCCGATCCGCGCGGATGGCTGGAGCTTCCTATCGCGCGATGGTTTCCGCGTGATGCTCGGAGAGTGCTTGGGCGAACGACCAGCCGGTGAACTGGGAAATCACTCGTATTACGTCCACTGGATTGTGGACAACGCGGATGAACTGTACGCCGAATTCGTGTCGAAAGGTGCGCTTGTGACATCGTGGCCCACGAACAAGCCGTGGGGACTGCGGGAGTTCACGCTTGCAACCCCGGATGGCCACCGGATTACCTGCGGCCAAGTCATCTGATCCGAGAAACTAGGCGGATTGCTCCATCAGCATGCCGACCGCAAGCGCCACGTTCGACCTCCAATCGCCGTCGCGGTATTCCTCCACGGTGACGCGGATCGGATACACCTCGCCGTTCACCGTGATCCAAATCATGTAGTCGAGCGAATAATCGTCCTTGAGCGTCTCGATGTCAGACGCTTCCGGCACCAGCATTCCCAGTTCGGCATCGATTGCCGCGCATTCGGGGGTTCTGATTTGTCCCATGTTAGGCCACCTGCGCCTGCAGTGCGTCCATCGCGGTGGTGCACTGTTCGCGGGTCACGTCGCGGTGGGTGACAGCGCGCATCAGCGTGTCGCTGAACCCGTTCATCAAGATGCCTTGTGCCTTGAGCGCCGCACTGATGTCTTTTGGTGGCTTCCCCGTACCGGAGACGTCGAAAATCACGATATTGGTTTCCACCGCGAAGGGGCGAATGCCGTCCATCGACGACAGGCGCTCCGCAATGTAACGCGCATTGGAATGGTCCGCTGCAAGACCCGCAGGGCCCGACTCCAGTGCGAGCAGCCCGGCAGCCCCCAGAATCCCCGCTTGCCTCATCCCGCCGCCCAAGCGCTTGCGCAGCAACCGGGCCTTGTCCATCAGGGTTTTCGACCCCGCCAGCATCGATCCCACAGGCGCACCCAGTGCTTTCGAGAGGCAGAATGTCACCGTGTCCACATCGCGGACAATTCTACCGACTGGCAAGCCGCAACCTTCGGCGGCATTGAACAAGCGGGCCCCGTCCATGTGAACGGCCACGCCCCTCGCATGCGCCTCTTCGCAGATTTCATCGATCACGGCCTGGGGATAAATTCTTCCGCCCGCCATGTTGTGCGTATTTTCAAGTTCAATAACACCGGTCGGAGCCCAGTGCGGACCAACCGGCTTGACCACCGACTTGACCGCGTCCCAAGTGAGAATTCCGTCGTCGGTCGGAACGGAGCGGATGAGGCAGCCGGTAAACCAAGCCAACATGGAAAGTTCCCAATCCATGATGTGGGACCGGGAATCTGCGACCACCTCCTGGCCGTGCTCGGTCAGGAGCTTTATTCCGATCGTGTTGCCCATGGTGCCGGTTGGCAGGAAGATGGCAGCTTCCTTGCCTGTGATTTCCGCCGCGCGTTGCTCCAGCCGGTTGACGGTCGGGTCCTCCTGGTAAACGTCGTCGCCAACTTCAGCCTCGAAGATGGCTTGGCGCATAGCGGGGGTGGGGCGGGTGACGGTGTCGCTTCTCAGATCGATCATCGGCTCAGCTCTCCATTAGATCATTGTCAGCGGAACAGGCCAAGAATCAGCCCGGACAGCGTTTTCAGCGATTGCCTGGGCGGTATCGGCCCGAAGTTGGTAACTAAAATGCCGGGCACTGCGGCCGCATCCACGCAATGGTCAGCCTCCCACGCATCCGCGTTGGTTTCGAATACAGACGGGGAAGTCTCACCAATACCGGTCCTCCACGATGCCCTGTAGCCGGGCGCATAGCCCACAATCAAATCCGGGCCCGGCTTTCCGCCCTTTGAAACCGTTGTCACAACTTGGGCACCGGTCTCGGGATCGCGCAGTTCCAACAGCCGACGTTGGACAGCGGCGCTGTCGGCACCGTCCAGATAGACCCCGTTCAAGCCCATAGCCGATGCCCCGGTTCCGGACAAGGCTGCGTTCAGATTCACCCCGCGGTCAAAACTGGTAAAACCGTGGTCGGACATCACGATCAGTTTCGCAGACGGCTCGCGAGCCATCGCTTCGCCAATGGAAGCATCGACGGCCTTGTAAACTTCCAGCAATTCCGCATCATGCCGAGCCCACAAGATATGGGATGCCTGATCCACGGAGGAGAAGTAAAAGAAGAGAAATCCGCCTTGGAATTTGTCGAGCGACTGGCGCAACATCCGGCGCTCGCCATCCAACACCAACCGGATCTGTCCGATGAAGTCGGGCAGGGTGAAGATTCCCTGCCGGAGCGCCGCAGTGTCCTCCGGGATGCCGAGAGTGAAAAATCGCCCGAATTCCCCGGCAAACGATGCCGGATGGGAAATGGGCAGGGCCGGAGCCAGGGGGTCGATATTCACAGGCGAGACGTAGACACGGAAACCGCCACGCAACTGTTGAGCAAATACGCGGACCATGCCCTTGGCCTTGACGAAGGGTCCCGCCAAGCGGAATTCAACCGGAATCCACTCCGACCACTCCCCCTGCATCAAAATCCGCCGCTGCCCCCCAACTTCAAGGACCGCTCCAGCCCGTTCCGAATCCACATCGACGGAAATACGGGTTGTAGTTGTGGCCGCATCCAGGCGCAACGGGTTCGGCGGACCGGACAACTCCAAATCCGCATGCCCGTTGGCAAATTCCACCTTTCGGATACTCCCGCCAGGCACCGACCTTGTGACCTCAGCCGGGTCATCCGTGTAGAACGAAAACGTGCCCTGGGTACCCATGAGATCTGGTGACCCCATGCCTGAAATCTCACGACCGGCATGTAGCGGTGGGTAGTTGGCGGGGATCCGGATGATTGTCACCGGGATGCCGCGCTCGTCCAAAGTCTCCCAGAAAGCCTTCCCCTTGCGTAGAGATTCGATGCGCGCGCCGGAAAGCGGCAGGGAGTAGGGCCCCAGAGGCAGCGTAAACCTGGGCCCAGTGGTGCGGGCTGTCGAAAGATAGGGCTGGCGGGTAGCGGGATCGCGGTGGACGAAGTCCAAAATCCCGTGCTCGGCGGGATCTAGACCCGTGATAAAGGTGGACCAGGCGACCGGACTCTGGGGTGGCGTTGTTGTCGCGAGCGGTGAAAAGCCGCCCTGGTGGCGGAGACGGTCGAGATTTGGAAGATCCGCCCAGTGCCGTTCGACAAAGCCTGGATCCATGCCGTCCACGCCGAGCACAATGACGCGGGGCGGTACGGGTTTCTGGCAGGCGGCCAGCAGCAAAGCGGCCAAGCCGAGGGCGGCAGAAACCAGGAAGGACGCTGCCCTGGGCCGCACCGATGGGAGGCGGTTGGTCAGAACTCCAGCTTAATTCATTCGGGGCGTGGGTCGGACTGAGTCCTAACTTCCCACAATCTGCGGAATCAGATTCCCGTACACATCCGTCAAGCGCATGTCCCGACCGTTGAACCGGTACGTAAGCTTCGTGTGGTCCATACCCAGCAGGTGCAACATCGTGGCATGCAGGTCGTGAACGGCAATCGGCTGCTCCTCGGCCTTGTAGCCGAACTCGTCGCTCGATCCGATGATCTGTCCGCCCTGGATCTTCGCCCCGGCCATCAGGACCGACATTGCACCTGGATTGTGGTCGCGCCCCAGCCCCCGCTGAGAAATCGGCATCCGTCCAAATTCGCCATGCCACATTACGACCGTCGAATCCAGCAGACCCAACTCCTTCAGATCGGTGAGCAATCCGGTGATCGGTTGGTCCACCTCGTAGGCGTGGCGGCGGTGGTTGTCCTCGACATTTTCATGCGCATCCCAGGTATCCACATTCTGGATTCCCAGCCCGCCGTGGTAAAGCTGCACGAAACGCACGCCGCGCTCAACAAGCCGCCTGGCCATCAGGCACTGCTTGCCGAACAGAGCCGTCTTGGGGTCGTCGAGGCCATATAGTTTCTGGACGGCCTCGGATTCCTTCGACACGTCGACCGCATCCGGGGCACAACCCTGCATCCGGTAGGCCAACTCATACGAGGAAATCCGCGCCGCCAACTCCGAATTGCCGGGATACTTCTCGGCATCCATCCGGTTCAGCTTGTCCAGGATGTCGAGTCTTGAACGCTGCTGCTCCGCCGTCACCGAATCCGGCGGCTTCAGGTCGATGATCGGCACGCCCGACGATTTGAAAACCGTCCCTTGGTAAGCGGCGGGCATGAACCCGGCCGACCAATTCGCCGGACCGCCGAACGGACCGCCATGCGCGTCGTAGATCACCACAAAACCGGGCAAACTCTGGTTCTCCGAGCCCAACCCGTACGTCACCCACGAACCGACGCTGGGGTAGCCCATCCTGATCATGCCCGTGCCCAGCTCGTAATGCGCCTGCACGTGGTCGTTCGACTGGCCGTACACCGAACGCATCAGTGCCAGTTCATCCACCTTGGTCGCAAGCCGGGGGAAGATCTCCGACACCGGAATGCCGCTCTGCCCATACTGTTTGAACGTGAATGGACTGGGCATCAGCGGTCCAGGGTGGCCTTGCCGGACAACGATATTTCCTTTCCCCTCCATCGGCTGGCCGGCGTATTTCGAGAGCGCCGGTTTGGGGTCGAAGGTATCCATGTGGCTGACACCACCGCTCATGAACAACGAAATCACGGATTTTGCCCGTGGCTCGAAATGCGTCTTCTTGGGCGAGAGAGGACTCGGCGTTCCACCGGGCGGCACGGCACAGGCACCGTTGGGAGCCCCGAGCAATCCGTCCTGGTTCAGCAGATACGCCAAGCCGAGGCCGGAGATACCCCCGCAGCTTTCGAACAGGAAATCGCGTCTGGATTTGAAAGCTTTCACGGCATCACCTTATGTAGAGGAACTCGTTCAGGTTGACGATCACGTTGGCGAAATCCACCATGGTGCGACCGGACGCAAGAAACCCTAGCGCCAGTTGGCGTTCGGCATCCGTAGGGAGGCGTGTCAGCGCAATGCGGTAGGCCGCGTCGATTTGTTTGCCCTTGTCGCCCGGGGCTGCCTCGACAATGCGCGCGGCCAGCAGCTCGGCCTGGCGGACGACAAACTCGTCGTTCATCAGCGCCAGCGCCTGCGTCGGCACGGTGGATGTGTTTCGCACCCCGCAGGAAATGTTCTGGTTGGGGAGGTCGAACGCGTCCAGCATCGGCAACGGCATGCCTCGCTTGCGGTAGACATACAGGCTGCGACGCCAAACTTCCGGCCCTTCGGTTTCCTTCTGCTTCCAAATACCGGTGAAGACCGCCTTCAGCACTTCCTGGGGCAGAACCGGGAACACCGGTTTGCCGCCAATCTCCGGATTCAGCGCTCCGCTGGTGGCCAGAATTGTGTCGCGGATACTCTCGGCGTCCAGCCGCCGTGTCGGGAACCGGGACAGCAGCAGGCCGTCCGGATCGGAGAAACTTTCAACACCCGAGCCTTCGGCGCGGTTGGACGGGTGCTGTATCTGGACAGGAAATTGCGAGGCCATCTTGTAGGTTTCCGACGTCATGATCAGCCGGTGCAGCTTCTTCACATCCCAGTTGCTTTCGCGGAACTCCACCGCAAGCCAGTCCAGCAGTTCCGGATTGGTCGGTGCCTCGCCCATCTTGCCGAAATTGTCGACTGTGGCTGCAATGCCGCGTCCGAAATGGTTGTACCAGATCCGATTCACCGCCACACGTGCCGTCAGCGGGTTTTCGGGCGACACCAGCCATTCCGCCAGCGCGAGCCGCCTACCGGAAGTGTGGTTCGAAGTCGGCATCTCCGTCGGCGGATTGCCGTAGGTGGCCACCTTGACGAAACCAGGGCGTGTCTCCGGTCCGGGGCTATTGACGTCGCCGCGGATCATGAAAAAGGAGGGCGGAGGTGCGTATTTCCCCGCGCCGGTATGGATGTAGCTGCCGTCGCCCGCGTATTGTCCCTTCCCCTTGCCCGGGGCGGGTTCGTCGCCAGGGCCGTCGGGCGTGAATCTGTAGTCCCCGTCGGTCACGGCCATGGCCAGCGGCAGCGGTTTTGGTCGATCCTTCTCCGCCAGCGCAATCAAGTCCAGCAGCTTCTGCCGTTCCGCCTTGTCGGTGGGGGAAATGATGCGGGCGATTTCGCCGTCGGAAACCGTTACCGTGCGGATCACCTGGTTGGCCAGCAAAACCTGGCCTGGAGTGCGGCCCGCCTCGGGTGTCGCAATCGCATCCTGGACGTTTTTCGGAAACCTCCGGTATTTGGCTGGCAGCAATTGGTCCCGGTAGGGCTTCTCCAGCAGCTTGATTTCAGCCTTGATCCCGTTGACCTTGGCCTCCACCACGGCATTTCTTTCCCGCCATGCATCGGCCTCGGCCTTCGGTGCCAAGGGTTGGTCCACCTCGACGTAACCCCACAGTGACGACTGCATCCGGTAATAGTCGGCCTGGCGGATTGGATCGAACTTGTGGTCGTGGCACCGCGCGCACTGGACGGTAAGCCCCAGCACGCCCTTTCCGATGGTCGCGATCATGTCGTCCAGATATTCGTAGCGGAACTCGGGGTTGTCCTTCTCCCGGAAGCCCACCTTGGCATAGCTGCGCAGGAAACCGGTCGCGATCTGGCTGTCGTAGGTGGGATTCGGAATCTCGTCGCCCGCGATTTGCTCCCTTAGAAACTGGTTGTAGGGCTTGTTTTCGTTGAACGCGCGAACAACATAGTCGCGGTAGCGCCAAGCGTTCGGACGGTCGAAATCATGTTCGAAGCCGTTGGAATCGGCATAGCGGGCAACGTCGAGCCAATGCCGTCCCCACCGTTCGCCGTAATGCGGGGAGGCGAGAAGGCGGTCCAGCAGCCGTTCCCATGAACCGGGCGCGGTGTCATTGAGAAACTGCGCGGCTTCGGAGGGCGTGGGCGGGAGGCCGATCAGATCGAAATAGGCCCGGCGGAGCAGCGTGACGCGGTCGGCTTCGGGAGCATGC
>CAITMP010000917.1 GCA_903893525.1 uncultured Acidobacteriia bacterium
ATCGTGATTGTTCATCTGCCACTGGTTCAGCCATCGGTCCAGTGGCTGCGGGCCGTGATCGCGCGTCGGTTCGTCCATGGCCAATCTGTAGCCGATCGACCGACGCCTGCTAAGCACAAAATATTCATTTTGGACATGCCCGATGGATTTGCTTGATTTCCCTTTCGCTTCAGCCACTATCCCCCCACGGGCTTTGCCCATGGAGGGGTGGTAGAGTGGTCGATTGCGCCAGTCTTGAAAACTGGAGAGCCGAAAGGTTCCGTGGGTTCGAATCCCACCCCCTCCGCCATCATGCGGGAGCGCATTCACAAGTGACTCATCATCAGCGACTTGTGATGAATCAGGGATGACCCAAACAGGTTTTCCAGCACGAATTCCAGCACAGTTGACACAGCCACCGGGCTCGATGACCCGGAAAAGAAAACGCCGCAGCAGTGTCGTGGAGATTGGCAATGGTCCCGCGAGAGTGAAGATCTACACCGTCCATCGCAAGGACGGCTACCCCATGTTCTCCCTCTACTGGAAGGAGGGCGGGCAACGCAAGACACGGCACCTTGCCTGTATGGACGAGGCCCGCTTGATTGCCCAGCAGATCACCGTCCGGCTGACCAACGGCTGGAGTGGCAATGACGAGGCGACCAAGCGCGACATCGAACTGTTGCGCCACTGCGAACGCACGGCCATCGGATTCGGAGTCACCCTGGCCGCCGCCATCGACGAGTGGGCCAGTGCCCGCAGAGCCGCGGGTGAGATTGCCATTTCTGACGCGGTCCGTTTCTATCAAGCCAACCGGAAGGATCTGCTGATCACCAGGACGCTGGCACAGGTGGCCGAGGAATTCATCGAGTCGCGCCGTGCCGGGGGCAACAGCGAGATCCATGTCAGGAATTGCAGGGACTACCTCGGGCGCTTCACAGGCCAAATGAAAGGGAATATCGCGGATGTGACGACGGCCGACATCAACCGGTTTCTCCAGAAGCAGGAGACGCTCGGACCGGTGAGCCGCAACTCGCTTCGGGGCACCATCGTCAGCATGTTCCGCTTCGCCAAGCGCCAGGGGTATCTCCACCCCGACCGCGACACGGTTGCCGACATGACCGAGTCGTTCAAGGCCCCGGAAACCGAGATCACCATCTTCACGCCCGATGAGATGGCGAAGATGCTCGTCGCCAGCCATGCCCGCCTGCTTCCGCTTCTCGCCATCGGTGCCTTCGCGGGAATCCGAACGGCTGAAATCCGACGGCTCCATTGGGAGGACATCAAATGGGACCGCGGCCACATCGAGATTGCCGGCCGTAAGGCCAAGACGGCATCCCGGAGGCTCGTTCCGCTGTCTGACAACCTGAAAGCCTGGCTGGCCCCATGGCGCGGGGAGACAGGCCCGATCATCACCTCAAGCGATGTGTCGGGAGCCCTCAACGACGTGGCAGTGAAGGCTGGGATTCCCGGTGGATGGAGGAGGAACGCCATGCGGCACTCCTACATCAGCTATCGTATCGCCAAGACGGGAGACGTGCCGCGAACGGCACTGGAGGCTGGCAATTCCCCGGAGATGATCTTCCGCCACTACCGGGAGGTTGTGGACGCGCCGTCGGCCGAGGAGTGGTTCGCGATCACTCCCCCGGACGGATGGCAGCCGAGCGACCTCAAGAGGAGTATCCGCGAACGACTGCAGAGGTTGTCCGGGCCGCAGGAAAACCCATGCGTTGACAGTGCCAACGGTGTGCAACCATGAACACCATCGAACCCACCCTTATCAAGAAGAAGGACCTCGCCAAGCGCCTGTCAGTCAGCACCCGGACCATCGACGCCTGGGTCGGCAAGCGGCTGATTCCCTACATCCAAATCACCCCCCGCTTCTATCTCTATGAGTTTGACGCAGTGCTGGTCGCAATTCGGAAACACTACCAGGTGGAACCAGCAAATCGCGCCTAACCGCCACAAACGAGAACGCCCCCGGACAGCGCGAGCCATCCGGGGGCGTTTTGTTTGGTGGTGTTCAGCCCTTGAAGCTGGAGTTGGGCTTGCCGTCGTCCAGCA
>CAITMP010000918.1 GCA_903893525.1 uncultured Acidobacteriia bacterium
CTCCTTGGCCAGACCATCGGGCCCTATCAGGCTGCTCCCGCTGGTCGCGATCAACTCGTCGATTCGTTCTGTTCTGATTGCCATTCGGTTCTCCTATCGTCGTCCTTTTTGGAGAACCGCGTTTACACAAAGTTCTGAACACCCTCTTCTAAGCCAAGAAATCCAGTTCTCGTTCGGGCAGCAAATCGGCATAACAACGACCCTTACTGCTGTAATCGCATCAGGGCATTTGGATGGCAGGCTTGATGAGGCTGGCGGTGGCAGCGTGAACTATTTCTCAAGCCCTGTAAGGCTGCAATCCGTGGTCGTACTGGACGGCAATCGCCATTCTGTCAGCGATGCAGCCGTCACCTCAGATTCTGGATTTGACTACCTGTCCATCTCCGATGTGCCAGAGCCAACTACCGCTTGGTTATTCGTCGTTGGCGGTGCGCTGCTGGTTGCTCGATTTTGTCGGCGGAAGCATGTGGCTCCCTTGCTGCCCCGTACGGCGGCGCGGGGCTTTCAACGAGGACTATGAATATTTCACCGGTTATTCGCATCGCGGTCTTGGCACTCGCGGTAACAAACGTTCATGCAGCGAACATCACCTACGAACTGTCAGCCATTACCTATTCTGTAAACCAAGCTGGCGGCGTCCCCAGCGCTCCAACCCCCTATCATATCGATCTCTCGGGAACGATTACGGCGGATGCGCTTACCGGCGTTCCACAGTCTTGGGATATTGTAGAGTCAGTATTCAGTACGAGCACCTTTGCTCAGCATGTGTCAGATGCGAATAGCGACATGGTCTTCCTCTGCTGCGCCTATTCCTTCTTCGCATACGACAAGACATCTGGCTTTATAGTGTCTGGGTTGCAATGGAACGTCCCCCTCGGTTCAGCTTCAGTAATTCCGTTCGCGAACAATGTCAACGCATACGACTACAATTCCAATGACCATTTCATGAGCCTCAGCGGGACAGGAACACTGACACTTGTGGCTGGCCAGATCTCGCCGGACGGAACCCGCCGCTTGGTTTTTGCAAGGTACCGGTATGCTGGGACTTTTTATCCTTCGTCACTCACAGCTTCTTCGCCACTTGCGGCGAGTTCGGCAGTAGGTCGGCGCTCGCGCTGGGTGACGAAGCCTGCGGACTCAACGGGTAAGAATTGTCCTAAACCCGTTCGACAAGACTGGCGCTGGCGGTGTCGTAGACCAGATTGGTGATCGAAGCCCTTCGGCCCGTAGTCGAATCCCTGCTTCTCTCCAGCGTTCTTGGGCGTGAACTCGAAACGGGGAGCCAGCACCTGTTCCATCAGCAGGCTGGCGGCAATGGCCTTCAACGTGTCGTTGACGGCATCCACCACCGCCGCCTCGGTTGCATTTGGTTCCGCAATCAGGTTGGTGAACCGGGCTCTTTCCTTCCCCGGAGCGTCGCGCGTCGCCCTCCCGATAATCTGCACAATCTCCGTCAGACTGCTCCGATACCCGATCGTCAAGGCATGCTCACACCAAATCCAGTCAAAGCCTTCCTTGGCCATGCCCAGGGCGATAATGATGTCCACATGGTCGCGATTCGCCCGCTGCGCCGGGTCCTTGAGCGATGCCAGCACCTTGGAGCGCTTTGTGGCGTCGCCATCATCCACAAGGTCGGCCACTTTCACAATCCGGCCGGCGGCACCTGCCAACCCGCTGCCCGGCAAGTGGATCAAATGAAAGCCGGTGACCGGATCGACCCCGTTCCATGTCCCCAGCGCGTTCATGATCTCGTCCACTTCCCGATGCTTGTCGTTCAGGCTTTCGCGCGAATTCACGTTGGGGATGTGCAGGATCGTCTTCATGGCCGGATCGAGCACATTCATGATTGCGTCCAGATACCGCCCGGTATAGAAGTAGTAACCGATATCCAGCGACTTCAGGTGCTCATACCCGCTGAGCTGCTCATAGTAGGTGTACGTGACCGTCTCGAAGCGGGCCTCATCCTGAGGTGCCAGGACAGCCTCTGCGTCTCCCCGGAAGTACGAGCCCGTCATGGCGACGATGTGCACCTTGTCGCGCGCCATGAATTGCCCCAATTGGCTGCCGAGCCTGTTGTCCGGGTTGCTGCTGACGTGATGGAACTCATCCACGGCCACCAACCGCCCATCGAATGCCGGAACGCCCAACTCATCCACCGCAAACCGGAAGGTTGCATGCGTGCAGACCAGGACGGGATCGTCGCTGGCCAGGAACTCGCCCACCGCCTTGACTTTGGATTTCGCCACCTTCGGCTCATCGGCTCCCGGCGCATTGCACAGGTTCCATTGCGGCTTCACGGCCCAATCCGCCCAGAAGCCTGCCGCGCTCAGTTTCTCATCCGCAAAACTGCCCCCGATGGAACGCTCCGGCACGACGATGATCGCCTGCTTCACGCCTTGGTTCCGCAGCTTGTCGAGCGCAATGAACATGAGCGCACGGGATTTGCCCGACGCGGGCGGCGACTTGATCAGCAGGTACTGCTCACCGCGCCGCGCATAGGCACGCTGCTGCATCTGGCGTATGCCCATGGAATCGGCCCGGCTGGACGCACCCGTTCGGGCTGTGGTGATCGAGACCGAGGGAATCGTTCGCTTTGTGGGGTTGTCCGTTGCCATGCCTTTGTCGTTGCTTCCTTGAACTTGCTTCTTGTCTTCTTTCAGCCACACATGGTGAACGGCGGACGGCTTGGCCTTCCGGTTGACGGATCGCGTCAAATTTTACCGGTACGGAATGTCAACCTCGGCAAAGCTGCCGGGTGTGGCGGCATCGACTGCGGCAACGACTCTCTCAACGTACCGCCGCAAAATGGGCCATTGCTGATTGCCAATCACGATGAACGCGATTCTCCGGCCCGTAAGGTTCTGCTGGTAACGCATGTTCTTGTCCGTCGTGAGCATCAATTCGAACCCTGCGGCCTCGGCGGCGGCAATCAGCTCTCCGTTGACCAGCCTGTCCCAACCCCGTTCGATGGCCTCCACAACGACATGGCCCTTGAGGAAACGGCGGAGGGGGGCCGGAGTCTCGTTGTCAAAGAGGATGAGCATCGAGTGTTTGGATTGGTGGATGAAAGACCGGTGGTGCGTCCAGGCTCCGTGCGGCGAACCCGATCACAGCTGCCACCTGTTCCTGCGACAGATCGAACCATTCCATGATCTCGCCGACCGTGGCACCCACTTCCAGATTGTCAAAAACAACGGAAACCGGCGTCCGCGTATCCCGGAATACCCATGCGCCACTGCGCTTGCCGGGAATGCTTTCCACGGCGGGGCATTGTGACCAATCAAGAGTTGTCATCGTGCTAAGCTCCTTTTTCCAGCCTACCAGTCTCGTTTCCTACCACCCCAAGGCATTCCCCGGCGCATCTCAAGTGCCCCGACTGTATCGAAACAGCGTAGCCCCGTCCATTTCAAAATGACCCACTCCGGGGCTTCGAGTGCGACGGTTTCCTGGTGGTGGTGGGCTGTGCGGCCGTCATCGCGGAATAGAGTTCAAAGAGTTTTTCCAGCCGTTCGGTGTCGTTGCGGAAACGACGGCCGACGTAGATCCGCTCCAGCAGTTCGTCATTCTGTTCATGCGCGCGGCGGAGGTCTTCGGGCATGGTCGCCGGGTCGTAGAGGTCCGCGATTGTCGCCGGGAAATGTGCTTCCCGTGCCAGCAGGATGTTTTCGGCGCAATGGGTGAGATCCGCTTTGTTTTGGTCAGTCAGCGGCGGGACCGGGAAGGTGTTCCAGCCGAGCGTGTTGGAATAGCGGAAATCCGTCTTCATCTTGCCGCAGACGGTTGCGATCCAGACTAGGTGGATCCGCGACGCAATCAGAGCCATGTTCCAAAGGGGTGCATCGTAGAGCGCGAAAGCGAGGTTCGATACGATAGTACCGCTGGGCATGAACCCTATAGGCAAGTATTCACGGGTCTCAGACGAGACGCTGGACACGATCATTACCGTTTCCCGCCCTGCCTGTCGAATTTCTCCAAATAGGTGGGGGAACATCGAAGCCGCAACGGTTGCGGCCTTGGGGCTGTCGAGGCGGAACGCCCGAACTCTCTCAACTCGCTCCGCAAGGCTCGGAACAGAAAGAGCTTCGTCGTGGTGTTGAGCTGTAATCCAAATGCAGTAACGCGAGATGCCGCGAATGAACTCCGCAGACCCCAATATAGGCCTCAAGAGCCGTCGCCTTTGGTCTTCGCCGAGCTCCAGCGAGTCAACTCCCCAACGGTCGACCAGCAATTGACCTCCATCCGTGGGCTTACTCCCTGCCGTCATCTCAGTCACCGCGCTGAGCGGCTTTGCGCGCTTCTCGACTTC
>CAITMP010000919.1 GCA_903893525.1 uncultured Acidobacteriia bacterium
AGGGCATGCCATGGGGTCAGGGAGACACACCGCTCAAGGAGATCCTCCTCCTGATGAAAGCAGAGAAGTACAAGTTCCAAGCAACCATCGAACTGGAGTATCCCGTACCGGCTGGGTCGAACACCTTGGCGGAAATCTCCAAATGCGTGAAGTTCTGCAAGGACGTGCTGGAAGGATAGTCAGTAGGGGGAACGGGATTGCGCGGGCAATCCCGTTCCCTAGGGCCTAATCGTAGACGAAATGCAGGACTTTCTTCAAGTCCTCCCAAGCCTCGCGCTTGGCGTCCTGATTGTAGGCGCGCAAAAGGTACGACGGGTGGTAGGTGACGATGAGCGGAATATCCCGCCACTTGTGCCACTTACCCCTGAGCTTCGTTACCCCATCCTTGCCGCCCAACAATGCTTTGGCTGCCGTTGAACCGAGTGCGCAAATCGCCTTGGGCTGAAGCACGGACAATTGGCGGAACAGAAACTGCCCGCAGGTTTCCATCTCATCCGGCTCGGGGTTGCGATTTTCCGGCGGACGGCATTTCACCACATTGCAGATATAAACGTCAGCACGCTTGATTGAAATGCCTTCTTTGGCGGACGTGCCCTCAATCATTTGTGTCAACAACTGCCCCGCCCTGCCGACGAACGGCAGGCCCTGTTCATCCTCGTCCGCACCGGGCCCCTCGCCCACAAACACTAGCCTCGCAGCGGGATCCCCCGAGCCAAAGACAATCTTGTTCCGACCAATATGGAGCTTGCAACGCGTGCAATCGCCGATGTCGGAGCAGATCCGGTCCAGTGTGTCATTTTCCGGAGCCATGCCAGGCAGTTGGATGTCGATCACCTTTGGAATCTCAATCGTGGATATCGGCACTGCACGAGGCACAGAAATCGCCTCAACGGATTCCAACAGTCGCTCGGGGACTTGGACTGCGTCGACAACTGGAACCCGAGTCGAGCGTCGGTACAGATCCTTGACGCCAAGGTCCCTATAGTACTCGAGTCGCGCACGAAGATCTTCCGTCCCCATCTACTTTCCCAATTTCACAATCTGGTCGAAAATATGGTCGGCCACCACCCGCTTGGGTGCGCGGTCCACAGGAATGGTTTCTCCGTTGCGCAACACAAGAAGAACCTCGTTGGATTCGGATTCGAACGCAGACCCGTCGCAACCAACACGGTTGGCCACGATCATATCGCAGTTCTTGCCTTCGAGCTTGCGGCGGGCATAGTCGAGAAGGTTTTCTGTCTCGGCCGCGAAACCGACCAAGATGAAATTGCGGGGGCCGTCGCCCAGTTCAGCTAGGATATCCGGTACCGGAACCAGTTCCAACATTCGGTCGGCGGAGTGTTTTTTGATTTTTTGCGCGGAGGGGGTTGCCGGACGGAAGTCAGCCACCGCGGCGCACTTGATGACGACCGTCGCATTGAACAAGTGGGCAAACACAGCATCGCGCATTTCGGCTGCGGTCTGCACCTGCTCGACCTCCGCACCAGCCGGAGGCTGCAAGTTCACCGGACCACTCACAAGCAGCACCCTGGCGCCCCGCGCCAAGGCTGCCTCGGCAAGCGCATAGCCCATCTTCCCGCTGGAACGATTCGAGATGTAGCGGACAGGATCGACAGGCTCGCGCGTTGGGCCCGCTGTGATCAGGATCGTCTGCCCGACTAAGTCGGTGCGGCGGGGCCGCAATGCGTCGTCCACGGCAGCCACTATTTTTTCGATTTCGGCCAAACGCCCGGGGCCAACGGTTCCGCAAGCGAGATACCCGTCGCCCGGCTCCACCAAGGCGTGTCCCCGACCCCGCAAGACAGCCACATTCTCCCGGACCGCCGCATGTGCCCACATCCTATCGTTCATTGCTGGAGCAAGCACTACCGGGCCGTCAAAGGCCAAATAAAGGGTGGACAGAAAATCGTCAGCCAAGCCATGGGCAAACTTTGCCAGGACGTCAGCCGTAGCGGGAGCTACCAGCAATAAATCGTGTTCGCGAGCAACCCCTATATGCTCCACCGCGCTGGACAGGGTGGCATCGGGACTGGCCGACGAGAAGAGATCGGTGATGACCTTGCGACCCGTCAGGGAGGCAAAAGTAAGGGGGCGGATGAATTCTTCCGCCCCCTTGGTCATGACAACTGTGATTTCGTGGCCGTTCCGGACAAGTTGGCGGGCAAGTTCGGCAGCTTTGTACGCTGCGATCCCGCCGGTCACGCCCAGAACGATCCGCATGGCTTGCCGCGCCGGCTGGAAAGCCTACGCCAACTTCTCCACACCGAGCTCTTCGGGCAGGACATTCGGAGCAAGGACAACCGGGATATCGTACTTGATCAGCCCGCGGCGGGCTTCCTCCATCGCGATCACAGTCGACTTCCGCGAAGACGTCGGCAACACGGGCCGGTGCCCGCTCTGCAACTGGCGGGCGCGTTTGGCGGCCACAATGATAAAGCGGTAGGTGCTCTGGTCCGGGTCGTCCGGAATCGAGCAGTGCATGTTGTTGCGAATTGGTGCGTCGGTCATTATCTTTTCAACTTCCCCGGGACATTTCATCCCGCAATCCTGATGGGCCTATGTCGACCCTAGCGCCACGTCGAAGGTTCGAAGGTTCGAAGGATGGGACGAAT
This sequence comes from uncultured Acidobacteriia bacterium, assembly GCA_903893525.1. Lineage (GTDB taxonomy): Bacteria > Acidobacteriota > Terriglobia > Bryobacterales > Bryobacteraceae > BOG-234. Next base: position 2,613 of record CAITMP010000919.1, read on the forward strand.
CCTGTCCTCCACCCGCACACGCCTAACCCGTTCGGCCCTGACAATGGACTTGAGCGTTTCCGCCGCCTCGTCGAGGTCCTGGTTGACAAGCACGTAGTCGTACCGGCTGTAATCGCGAATCTCCCGCGCCGCGTCCGCAAGTCGGCGGCGGATGGTCTCGTCGCTATCCGAACTCCGCGACCGCAACCGCTGTTCCAAGATCTCCCTCGACGGGGCGAGGATAAAAATCGTTACAGCGTCGGGAATCGTCTGTTTCAATTGTGACGCACCTTGCACGTCAATGTCGAGTACCAAGTCCAATTCCCTGTCCTCGGCGATTTTCAAGGCGCTCCGGTGGGTGCCGTAGTAGTTGCCGAAAACCTCTGCATGCTCCAGGAACTCGCTATTTTGGAGACGGTCCTCGAACTCCACGCGATCAATGAAGTGGTATGCCTCTCCATCGACTTCCCGACCGCGGGGCTTTCGGGTTGTGTAGGACACCGAAAAAGTGAGGCCCGGCACCTCGTTCATCAAGCGGGAAACGAGGGTCGATTTGCCCGAACCCGACGGGGCTGAAATGATGAAGACGCCGGTCATTCTATATTGAGGGACTGCTCGCGGATACGGTCGATTTCTGCTTTCGAAGCGAGGCCCAAGTCGGTCAGGGTTAGTCCCTGCTCCCCCAAGCCACCCGTCTTCGAAAGAATTGTGTTCGTTTCCCGATTCATCTCCTGAAGAAGGAAATCGAGTTTCTTGCCGGTTTCCCCGGCAGCAGCCAGAAGGTGTTCCACTTGGGCCGCATGGGTGGAGAGGCGGACCAATTCCTCGCTGATGTCGCTGCGTTCGGCCAGCAGGGCCGCTTCCTGTGCGAGCCTTGCCGGCTCGATCTGCACACCGCCGAGCAGTTCCCCT
>CAITMP010000920.1 GCA_903893525.1 uncultured Acidobacteriia bacterium
CACGGCGACATGCTCACCCACACGCCGCTTGCCCGGAACGTTGACCAGGCGATTGCCGGACTACTGCGCGACCTGAAATCGCGCGGGATGCTGGAGGACACCCTGGTGGTGTGGACCACCGAGTTTGGTCGGACGCCCTTCAACGCAGCTGCGGATGCGAAGGGCCGCGAACACCATCACTGGGTGTTTTCATCCTGGCTGGCTGGGGCGGGGGTCAATGCAGGCACTGTTTACGGTGAGTCGGATGATTATGGAATCCATGTGGCAAGGAATCCGGTCCACGTCCACGACTTCCATGCCACAATCCTGCACCTGATGGGACTCGACCACGAGCGGCTTACGTACCGGCAGAACGGACGAGACTTCCGGCTGACGGACGTGGCCGGTAATGTCGTGAACGGACTGCTGGCCTGAGCTGGTGGGAGGACGAATCCCCTCGGCCGGGCTTCAAGGTCCCGTTGACTCGGGTGAGGTTACAACGGACGGGCCGTGGAGTTGGAAACCGACGACATCGTTGGATTGAGTCCCGAATCAATTCCTCAAGCTATCAGGGAGGGAAAGCCTCCCATGTTCGGGGACGAGGTGAGCGATCGACCGGAAATCAATCCCTCCTGAGAACCTCAAAATCGGAATGACAGGTGTTTTTCCTGACCCGGGGACGATGAGGTAACCGACCCGCCGTACCACGGCTCCAGTAGAAACAAACAAGCCTACTTGCTCAGCCGAAAAAAGGTGTTGGCCGTGCCGAACGGGAGGACGACGACATTTGATCCGCCTTGGATCAACGTCGGCCCTGCATAGTCTTTCCAGGCCGCTGGCGCCAGACTGACGGATTGCTGCAAGGCAAAGCCGGGAAAGTTGGTGGTCCAGGCGACGTTGAAGCTGGCCCCGTTGGCCGTGATGGCGAGCAGCGGGCGCGCATCGATGATCGCCGCGCTGTGATAATAGCTGGTGGCAATCGCGAGAACCGAGTTTTGCGCCTCTGCGGTTATCCCTCCCCGAACGACGTCGTCATAACCCCAAAGCATGAGGGATTTGTCGACCTTGATGGCCAGACCATGAGCCCCGGAGGAAGCGATGGCGGAAATGCCGCTGCTCAACTCCGCGGGTACCCCCGATTGATCCCAATAGTTTCCCCACGCCACGACATTACCTTCGGCTCGCAGGGCCAGAGAGTTGAGGAATCCTGAAGCCGTGGACACCACATTGGATTGCACGGCAGCAGGAAAATTCAGGGCACCGGCAGCCGTGTTGCCAGACCCGGACACGGCGCCCCGGCCATCGAGATAAAGGTAGAAATTAGCCTCTCCTACCCCCATGGCCACCGCGCCGCTCGGTGGAAGGTCAACCCGGGATGTGCCCCATCGCACGATGGAGCTGTCCATCTTCAACGCTTGAAAGACATACCCTTCGGGGTCGCACAAAATCGCCACGACGCCGCTCTTTGCTTCCAGGGGCACGCTCGTCTGTCCGTGGGTGGTGTCACCCCAGACAATCACCGAGCCATCGGCTTTCAAGGCCGCGGATCCCCGGAGTCCCGACGCGATGGCCACGACGCCGGCGGAGGCGGTGTCCGGTACGTTGGTCTGGCCGAAGGTGTTGTCGCCCCACACGAGAACGGAGCCGTCGGATTTCAGAGCCATGGTGTTGGAGGGCGACGCCGCGATGGCGATGACGTCGCTGAAAGCCGCGGCGGGCACGGTGCATTGGCCGGCGCTGTTGTCGCCCCAGGCGATGACGCGTCCGGGAGCGGGGAGCGGGGGCGGATTGAGAACGACCGGAGCGCTGGTGACGCTGCCGAAAGCATTGGTGAGCACGAGCGTATAAACGCCTGTCATGGGGCCTTGGGCCGGTCCCGAGATGAAGGTGGAACTAGCGGCTCCGGAAATGTCCACTCCGTCCTTCTGCCACTGGTAGCCGAAATAAAATCCAGTCCCGGCGGCAGAAAGGCTGGACGTATTGCCCATATGGCTCACGCCATTGAACGGTTGCGTGGTGATGACCGGCAGGGCAGGAATCGCCAACCCGACGGAGCTGCCCACACCCTCGGCGATTGACATAAACTTCGCGTTGGGAAACCCCTGCGAAATCGGCGGACATCCGAGGTTAGTAAGCCCCTCGGGCCAGATGACGACGGTTCCATCCGGCTTGAGGGCGGCGACACCCGTACAGCCGGCCGCGATGGCAACGACGTTGCTCTGCGCGTCGGAAGGAACGCCATGATCACCAAGACCCCAGACGACGACCGAACCGTCGGCTTTCAACGCGACGCTGATATAAAGACTGGCGGCAATGGCCACAACGCCGCTTTGAGCCGCAGGTGGCGTGTTACATTCCCCGAAGTTGTTAAATCCCCAGCAGACGACGGAACCGTCCGTCTTTAGCGCGAGAGCGTGGCGCCATCCGCCAGCCACGGCGACGACGTCGCTTTGCGCGGCGGGCGGCACGTCGGTCTGTCCATACGTGTTATTACCCCAACCGATGACCGAGCCGTCAGCCTTCAGGGCCAGCACATAGGCCCCATATTGTCCGCCCATGGACACCGCGACGATATTGCTTTGGGCGGCTGCGGGCACATTGGTGATGGTTCCGACAACGACAAGCGAGCCGTCGGCCTTCAAGGCGGCGGCGCTGGATCCAGCAGCGGCTATCTGTACGACATTGGTTTGACCGGCGAGGGCGGTGTCGCCTCCCCAGGCCGCCACCGTTCCATTGGTCCCGAGCAAAAAGCCGCTCTGGTAGTTCGCAGCCACGGCCACGACGCCGCTCTGTGGGCCGGGTGTCGGCCCATCTCCCCACGCCAGGGCGAAGCCGTTCAAAGGAACAGGGAACAGCAACACTCCAGAGTCGACACACTGGGGATTGTTGATGAGAGTCCCAGCCGAACCGCCCGCGGCCAGGGCGCTGTCAGCCACGACGGCGGAATCGTGACCTTCGTTGAAGCGGTAGTAGGCAAAGAGGCCGGGCTCGTTTCCGGCCAGGGGCGAGTGGATGCCGCGCCGAATCTCCGGGGCGCTCAGGGCCCGGTTCCAAATCTGGACTTCATCCAATTGCCCGTCAAAATGCCGCATGCTGTTGTCTCCAAAATTAACCTCCGAGCCCAGCGAATAGTCCCGGCCGGGATCGCCGGCAAAGGAGCCGGCCGGATTACCATTAACATAATAGCTGACAACGTTGTTGGACGTGACGGTCACCGCCACATGCGTCCACAGGTTGAAGGGCACGGCCACCGTGCTGAGAAATCCGTTGTAGAAGCCGCATCGACCGAGTTCAACGTATTGGGGATCGGTGGGATTATCGGAATTGGCGCGAATCAATAGCTCGACGGAACCCCCGCAGGTTGTCGACGACAGCACCGCCATTCGGTCTCCGCTAAAAGTTCCGCCGGATCGCAGATAGACCCAGGCGCAGAGGGTGTAGTTGTTGGCAGGCGGCGACGTCAGTGAGACGCTGACGTAGCTGCTTTTGCCGTCGAAATCGAGGGCGTATCCGCCTGTAGGGGCGGGTCCCGCCTGGGCGAGCAAAAGAGCCAGCACGGCAAGGACACCGGTAATGATCGTTCGTTTCATTCAGGGACGCTTGGTTCAGATACTATTCAGGCAACACGACGGATTGGTTGTGGGCTTGCATCGAAAAAGCGGACAGAGAAGGTGAGGTGATGGATTGTGTTGTTTTGGCTTTCGAAGTCAACGTGCGAAAGGCAATCCAGCGCGCCAGGGCAGAGTTGGCGATTGGAGAACGTTTCAACGTAATCGAAGACCTCGCTCCGGATCAGGATGCGGGTGTCGAAGCGGAGACGATCGACGAGCTCAGTTTTGAAGATGTTCCAGAAGCCTTCGATGAAGGCATTGTCGTGGCAATTGCCGCTTCTGTTCATGGCCGGTCAGGCGATCGGTTCACCGGAAGTTGACGATCAAAACGGATTCGCCGCGACGATGCCCGCTACAAGAATTCCGCAAAACGCGAAGCCAACCCACATGGCGAAACGATGAAAGGCGGTGCGCTCCGGTTGGGCCGCCAGATATGCCGACGATATCAAAATCGCCAGGGGGGCGGCACCAATAAGTGACCACAATTCGCGTGACTTGGCGCCGAAGAGCGAATAAGTGCGTGAAGTGCTGAAAGTGGGAAGGTTGCTCAAACCCTCGCAAGATCG
>CAITMP010000921.1 GCA_903893525.1 uncultured Acidobacteriia bacterium
TCGAGGACGGCGTTGCTCGAAAAATGGCCGGATCTCATCGATTTGGATGCGGGCCGGATCGCGGCGGGGACTGCCACCATCGAGGATGTCGGCTGGGATTTGTTCCGCACGATTTTGGATGTCGCCAGCGGGAAGAAGACCTGGGCGGAGCAATGGAAGCTGCACAATGCGCTGGCCTTGTTCAATCCCGGGCCGGTCACATAGTGCGGCTAGTATAATCGCGGGGTGACCGGACGATTTCTATTCGCCTCTCTGACCTCGATTGCCATAGGCCAGGCCGTGGACCTGCGCACCGCCAACATCCAGCTCGCGCCCACGGCTGGCCGAATTGAGGTGAAAGCCGCCCAGGTGATTGCCGAGGAGGTCGAGAAACGGACCCAGTTGCGGCTGGTGCGCAATCCTTCCGGTGGAACACCGATTCGGATCGTGAACCGCACGTCGGGGAATCCCGAAGGTTTCACTGTCGCGACCACCGCACAGGGTGTCACGATCACAGGTAACGGTGATCGTGGTGTCATTTTCGGCACTGGCTATTTTCTACGCCATGCCCGGATGGCCAAGCAGATCTTCGAGATCGAAAACGGCATCTCAGTCACGACGGAACCGAAAACCGCCGTCCGCGGCCACCAGCTCGGTTTCCGCCCCAAGACCAACTCCTACGACGGCTGGACGGTGCCGATGTGGGAACAGTACATCCGCGAACTCGCCCTGTTCGGCACCAACACTGTGGAATTGATTCCGCCCCGTTCGGATGACGACCCCGACAGCCCGCATTTCCCGCTCACCCAAATCGACATGATGGCCGAGATGTCGCGCATCGCCAATGAGTACGCGATGGACGTGTCGATCTGGTTTCCGGCGATGGATGAGAACTACGCGGACCCGAAGACCGTCGATTTCGCACTCAAGGAGTGGGCGGAGGTCTTTAAGCGCTTGCCGCGCGTGGATGCCGTGTTCGTTCCCGGTGGCGATCCGGGCGACACCCCACCCGCGCGGCTTCTGGCGCTACTGGAGAAGCAGACCGCGAACCTCCACAAGTTCCATCCGAAGGCCGGGATGTGGGTGTCGCCGCAGAGCTTCGACAAGGCCGGGCTCGATGAGTTCATGGCAATCGTGGGGAAGAATCCGGCGTGGCTGACCGGGCTGGTCTTTGGTCCCCAGGTTCGGGGCAGCATTGCCGAACTGCGCGCGCGGACTCCGGCAAAGTACCCGATCCGGTTTTATCCAGACATCACGCACAGCATCAACGCGGAGTTCCCCGTGCCGTCCTGGGATTTTGCCTACGCGGCAACCGAGGCCCGCGAGGTTGTCAATCCGCGCCCGACCGACGAGGCCGCGATCTTCCGCAAGTACAACCAGTTTTCGACCGGTTTCGTGACTTACTCGGAGGGTTGCAACGACGATGTGAACAAATTTGTGTGGTCGGCGCTTGGGTGGAATCCTGAAGCCAGTCTCCCGGAGGTGCTGAGGGATTATGGCCGCTTCTTCTTCGGGGCGGACCAAGCCGATGCGCTTGCCCAGTCGATTCTTTCGCTGGAGCGGAACTGGCGGGGGCCGCTCGCGACCA
>CAITMP010000922.1 GCA_903893525.1 uncultured Acidobacteriia bacterium
CCACCAGGCTGGCCGCCAGCTCGCCCGGAAGTTCCCGCGATTCCAGCCAGTCGGACAGATCTGCTTCGAGATCGGCGCGTTCCAACTCGTCCATTACTCTTGGCGAGCTGCTGCAATCGGCAATGCTTTGGGACAATTCCCCGATCCTGTCGAGGGCGGCCACCGGAATGCTCTCAGCTCGAAGCGCGATTGTATGCACGCGGCGCTCCATGATCACTTGGCGCAGGCGTGCCGACGACCGTACCGCGGCGGCCGCCGGATTGTTCAGCTCATGTGCCAGTCCCGCAGCCAGCTTGCCCAACGCCAGTAGCCGGTTCGAATTTTCGGCGACCTTCGTGGTCTCGCGCGTCCGGTCGGTCATGTGCGCCACCAGCCGCTGGGCCAGCAGCGGGGCACGGTAGACCAGTTCGCGGAGATGCACGGCGTCCATTCCGGCCACGCGGGTGTCGCGGGCTGCCCAGGCGCGGCCCAAAGCCGTTTTCAGACGCGAGAAAGGAAGGACGCCAATGGGATTCCCCTCAAGGGCGAACATGACAACGGAGGCCTGGTCCTCCTCCATTGCGAAATGGATTTCGCCTTCCAGAACAACCCCGAACTCGGTGACCGGATCGCCCGAACGGGTAATGCAGTCGCCTGTCTTGTAGCTCCGCACAACCATGAGGCTGGCGATCCACGCCACTGTGTCGCGGCTTTCGCCCTCAAACAGGGGCAGCCGCAGCAAATCTTCCGCCGTAACCAAAAGCGTGTTCGACATGGGAATCCTCAACGGTTGCGCATGTACTGGCGCACAAAGAACAGGACAATCGACCCCTCGCCTACAGAGTTGGCCACACGGCGGACGGCGCTGTCGCGGACGTCGCCGACGGCGAACACGCCCGGAATGCTGGTTTCCAGCAGATACGGGTCGCGGTCCATGTTCCAGCCGACCGGGCGCTTGCCGTTCTTCAAGACATTGGCTCCGGTTGCCAGGAACCCATTCGCGTCCCGCATTACGATGCCTTCCAGCCAGTCCGTGTGCGGCTCCGCTCCGATGAAAACGAAGAGCGCGGCGGACGGGAGTTGCTCCGTGGTGCCGGTGTCATGGTGGCGCACGCTGATGGTGGACAAGCGCTCCTCGCCATCCACCGCAACCACTTCGGAATTCGGGATCACCGAGATGTTGGGAATGGTCTTGATGCGCTCAACGAGGTAGTGGGACATCGATTTCGAGAGTGAATCCCCACGCACGATCATCCGCACCGAACGCGCGATTTCCGAGAAGTGGACTGCGGCTTGTCCGGCCGAATTGGCCCCACCAACGATGTAGATGTCCTCGTCGCGGCAGGATGATGCCTCCGTGATGGCCGCCCCGTAGTAAACGCCCGCGCCGGCCAGCCGGTCCATGCCGGGCACATCCAAACGGCGCCATTGGACCCCGGCTGCGATCACGACGCTGTGGGCCGCAAGCTCCTGGCCGTTGGACAGTTTCACGATTTTGTACTCGCCCTCCACAACCAGACCCACCGCCTCCGCCGGTGCGAGGACCTCGGTGCCGAAGCGCCGGACCTGGGCCACGCCGCGCCGGGCGAGGTCGGCACCGCTTAGCCCGGAGGGGAAGCCCAGGTAGTTCTCGATGCGCGAGCTCAATCCCGCCTGGCCCCCGGCGGCCTCCCGCTCAACCAGGACGGTTTTCAGGCCTTCGGTACTGCAGTAAAGCGCGCATGCCAGTCCGGCGGGACCCGCGCCAATAATGACCACGTCATAGAAACTGCGGCTCGGAGTGGTGGCGAGGCCCAGCTTTCCGGCCACTTGCGCCCAATCCGGATTCTCCAGCACGGCACCGTCCTGGAACAGGACCACGGGCAGCGTGGCGGGATTGCGGCCGAGCGCCGCCACCACGCGGGCATCCGTTATGCCCTCCGGCTCCAGCCAGCGGTAGGGGACCTGGCTCTTCGCCATGAAGTCCTTGAGCCTGTGGGTTTCGGG
>CAITMP010000923.1 GCA_903893525.1 uncultured Acidobacteriia bacterium
ACACAGGCGTGATGGTGGCGAGCGATGGTTGGCTGGTGGATGGCAAGGGCCACCCTCGGGCGGCTGGCACCTATTCCCGTGTGCTGGGCCGTTATGTGCGCGACCAAAAGGCGTTGCCTCTGGTGGAGGCGCTCCGACGCATGACGCTACTGCCAGCCCAAAGACTGGGCGTCGCATCGAAGGGACGTTTGAAGGTGGGAGCCGACGCCGACATAACGGTTTTCGATCCGGCGAAGGTCGCAGACCAAGCCACGTACGACAACCCATCCAAATATGCGGAAGGGATCCCGTACGTGGTCGTCAATGGAGTTGCGGTCGTTTCGGGCGGCCAGTTGCGCACCGGAGTGTTCCCTGGCCGAGGGGTTCGACGCTAGTTCCCGGACTACTGGATCAGCACTTTCACCGCGTTGGTCGGCGGCTGCGCCACTCCGTTGAGGGACAGCGAGCACGTAATCGACGTGAATCCGCTACCCCCGAGGATCGGCGGCAGCAGGATGTTGATCTGGTTGAGCCCGGGGATGGTTCCCTGCGGTCCAACGTACATTGCGGGTAGGGTCCTGCCGGCCACCGAGCAGGTGGAACCAGCCGTGGACGCCAGAGTGAAACCGGTGCCGTATAGGCTCAGGTAAACCGGCGCGCCAGCCAGATTGATCGGAACCGACGTGCAGTTGACACCGACACAATTGGTGACGGGCATATCGAGACGACCGGCTGCGGTATCGCGGAACGCAGTGGCGGCTGCCACACCGTTGCCGACCGAAAATAGGCCTGCGGCAATATAGCGGATCGGCACGCCCATTCCTTGCGCGACGTAAGGGCTCCCGACGCGTTCGATGGTGACCCATGCGAAGTTGTCGTACGATTCCAGTACATAGTTGACTTGGGTCGGCGACACGTAATAGAGTTGCGCGAGGCGGTCGCCAGGATGGCTGCGGTCCCGTACATGGACGCGGATTCCGCCGAGTGTAGTGGTTGTCGCCGCCACAGGCGCAAACGCGGTCTGGGTGGCCAGGTTCACGCCGAAGGCTGCTACCAGCGAGCCCGGTCCAACAGGCCAAGTCCAGTTCGCGGCGGATACCCCGGCTGCGGTGAACCCGTTGCCCGCGCCGCTGTTGAGCATCACGGAAATGGATGCCTGCTTGTTGTTGTCCGCGCTGCCGACCACGTAACCGGAGACAAGGTCCATCTTGCCGTCGCCATTGAAATCGCCAATTGCGGAGGCAGTGTGGCTGTAGTCGCAGGCTAGACTGTCAACCTTGGCTGCGTCGATATTGCAGGGCTCCGTGGCCACGCCGACGAAGACCGGGAACCGGAATGTGCCGTCGCCATTGCCCGCGATCACGCCGTCACCGGCGATCAGCCCGATGAAGCCATCGTGGTTGAAGTCGGCCATGGCATTGATTTGACTGGGCACTACCGAGTCGAACAGGCCAAACGTGGCAACCGGCGTTCCAAAGGTGCCGTCGCCGCGTCCCGGCAACACTACCAGCGTTGTGCCATCGCGGGAGGCTCCCAGCAGGTCCACAAATCCGTCATTGTTGAAATCGGCCGAGCGGACTGCGGTGTAGTATTCGCCAGGATTCGGTGTCTTGAATCCAAAGGGATTGTTGATCGCCAAGCCAGCGGCGAACGTGCCGTCGCCCTTGCCGAGCGCGAGCGTGAAAATTCCCTGCGAGGAAATCATCAGCACATCCGGTATTCCGTCGCGATTCATATCGGCTGCCAGAAGCGCGTCGGCGGGCAGGGTGGTTCCTGCGGTGAACGAACCGTCTCCGGCACTAAGGAAGACCAAGGGGCCGCAGATCAGATCCTGCCTGCCGTCACGATTGAGGTCCGCCACTGAGACGACGCTCACGTAGTCGGCGCTGCCGTCCCCGCGGTTCAGGAAGTTCCTGCAGCCGGGGACGTTGAACGGTCCGCTGAAGGTGCCGTCGCCGTTGCCAAGGTAAACTTTGGCGGTGTTGCCTAGAAAGATTAGATCGGGTTTGCCGTCCCCGTTGAAGTCTCCCACTGTTACAGGGAGGGTGGGGTCGAAGAACCCGGTGGCGAAGGTGACACCGTTGCGGAAAGTGCCGTCGCCGTTACCCAGCAGGATGCCGGCAATTGGACTCAGGACGCGACCTGTGTACACAATATCCATCTTTCCGTCGCCGTTGAAGTCCGCGACCGCGAGACAGGAACCACATAGATCTGAGCCGCGAGAGGCCCCGCCGAGGAATGCGCCAACCGGTGGCAGAAATGAGATGGTCTGGCCGGATAGAAATGCGGGCAGGCAGAGAATGGAAGCCCGGAGGAGGAATTGTTTGGGTGACATTGCACCTTGTCCGGTGCACGCCTTCCGCCAAGGCCAATTGAGCCCTAGTATGCGCGCCTGGATGCTTCCGCGTCGATCTTTGCCGTTTGCGAATGTGACGGAATTGTACGGATCGGCAATCTGCGGTCACAAACGACGGTCAACGCTTCAGGTATTCCACGAACTGGTCCAGCCGGTCCACCAGCACGTCCGGCGGAACTAGCTGCAAACTCTCGGGCTGGAATCCCCAAGTGATGCCGCACGACGCAACCCCGGCGTTGCGCGCCGTCTCGATGTCGACCGAGCTGTCGCCGATCATCCACGTATTCTCGCGGCTGGTACCCGATTCGTCGAGCAAGGTATGGATGCCGATCGGGTCCGGCTTCTTCTGTTCAAAGCTGTTGCCGCCGTAGATGCGGAACAGCGATGCGGAAAGTTCGAAGTGGTCGAGGATCAGGCGGCTGATTCCGACGGGCTTGTTGGTCAGGATCGCCAGCTTTGCCCCGGAATCGCCAAGTTGTTGCAGCGATTCGCGGACGCCGGGGTACAGTTCCGTATAGTCGACCGCGTGGTGCCGGTAGTAGTCAAGGAAGAAGGCCAGTGCGGCATCCACTTCCTCCTGCGGTGCTTCGGGGCCAAGCGAGCGGCGGACCAGAACCGGGGCCCCGTTGCCGACGTACGAAAAAATCGTCGGGTGGTCGAGATCGGGCCTGCCCGTGTGGCGGCGGGTGGCGTTCACGGCATGCGCCAAGTCCAGCCGGGAATCGATCAGGGTGCCGTCGAGGTCGAAGATCAGGAGAAGTGGAGACAAATGGGGCCTGAAACTAGTTTCCCATTGGGCTTTCCGGCCAAGCGTGCCTGGGATACCGGCGTCCAAGTTCCTTCCGCACTTGCGGGTAGAGCCGCTGCCAGAATCCGGCGAGGTCGTTGGTGGTCTGCACCGGGCGCTGGTTGGGGGCAAGCAGGTGCACGGTCAAAGGCACAGTTCCACCGGCGACACGGGGGCTTTCCAGCATCCCGAAGAAATCCTGCAACCGCGAGGCCACCCACGGGGCCTTGCCCGCTTCATAATTCACCTTGACCTGCCTGCCACCCGCTAGACGCAGCCGGGCCGGTGCCACGCGCTCCAGCATTGCGGAGTCCAGTTTTCTTTCCAAGGCCGGGATGATCCTGGATGCTGCCTTTTCCACATCCGCGAAGCTGCGCAGTCCGTAGCAGAGTTCCGTGAGCGCGTTTGCCACGTCTGTTTCCGAAAGAGGCCGGATGGCGGAATGCGCCGACGCGAATTCAACCCTCGCGAGAAATGCTTGGAGCTCCTCGGCATCGGCAAATCTTGCGATGCCCGATTCCGCGACCTTCGCCGCCAACAAAGTGGCCGCAGCCTCGTCGTCGATCCGCCCGCCCCGGCTTTCCTCGATCACCAGGTCGCCATAGCACAGCGAACTGACAGCCTCCACCCGTTCCGCCTTTTTGTTCCACTCCACCGCATCGCGACCAACCACGGCTTCGGGGAAAAGGTCGAGCAGGTCCTCGGGCTCGATGGCGCATGCGATGCGGATGATGGGCGAAGCGCGTTCCTCCACATCCACGGCGACCAGGAACTCGCCCGGGGCCCGTTCCATCATCGCCGATCCGCCGCCGGAGAGCAGAACCGTTCCGCCGGTGCGCCAGCGGCCGACCCGGTCAGGGAATGCGGCAAGGAGGGCGCGTGCCACGGCCCGGTCGGAGTTGGCGCTGCGGCCCGGTTTTACCAAACGCCGGAGTTGCTCGCGGACTTGCTTGGTGCGCTGGTCGGGCTCATCGTCCAAAGTGCGTATGCGCTGGCCGGAACTGAGCAGCGCGGCGACGCGGCAGCCATCTTCCCCCGCGCCTGCCTGCTCGGCATCCAGGAGGAGGCGGGCCAAGCGCGGTGCCACCGGCAGTTTCGACATTCGGCGGGCTTCCGGTCCGCGGGCACGGAGACGCGTGAGCAGCGTTTCCGCAGCGCCCAGGGCGTTGAAGGGAGGTGCGTCGAGCCAATCCATTTCCAGCGGATCGCTGATTCCGGCGGCCTCCAGCTGCAGGCACATCTGTGAAAGCTCCCGGCGCAGGATTTCCGGCTCGTCATGGTCCGGGCGGCGGTGGAAGTCCTCGGCGGTGAACAGCCGGATCACGTGGCCGGGACCGGTGCGCCCGGCGCGTCCTGCGCGTTGACGTGCGGACGCCTTGCTGATGCGTTTGACCTCGAGCCGTGGGATGCCGGTCCATGGCGAATCGCTGGCAATGCGTGCCAATCCCGAATCGACTACGGCACGGACGCCCTCGATGGTGATCGAGCTTTCAGCGAGATTGGTCGCGAGAACAATCTTGCGTTTCGGTCCCGGCTGGACCGCGAGATCCTGCTCGGCGGGGGAGAGGTCGCCATAGAGCGGCGCGATGACGAGATCCCTGCGGCGGGCGAGCGCATCACAACTTCGGGCCGCGCGCTGGATTTCGGCGGCACCTGGGAGGAAGACCAGTACATCGCCCCTGTCGACCACCCGCTCGACCGCAGCTGCCACCTGTTCCTCAAGTGGGGCCGCGGAATAGGGCGTGTGTTCCACGGTGAGTTCGAACATGCGGCCTTCGGATTTCAGCGAAGGGCACCCGCCCAGGAATCCGGCCACGGGCAGTGCGTCCAAAGTGGCGGACATGACTACTATGCGCAATTCGGGGCGCTTGGTGATCTGGAGTCTTCGGAGGAGCGCGAGTGCGAGGTCCGTTTCGAGGTGCCGCTCGTGGAACTCGTCCAGAATCACCGTGCCCACGCCCTTGAGTTCGGGGTCGGACATCATGCGCCGGGTCAGGACACCTTCCGTCAGGAATCGGAGTCGGGTGTTTGCACCGGCGGATTCCTCGAAGCGGACTTGGTAGCCGACGGTGCCGCCGACCTGTTCGCCCATCTCCTGTGCGACCCGCCGTGCCGCCATGCGTGCGGCGATCCTGCGGGGTTCCAGAACAAGGACATCACCGGGCAAACGGAGCAGCGCCGGGGGGACGCGGGTGGTTTTTCCCGCTCCGGGAGCAGCTTCGATCACCAAGTTCGGGCATTTTTTCAGGCTGGCCAGGATTTCGGGCAGCAGGGCGTCAATCGGAAGCACTGGAATACAGGTTAGCGCTTGGGACAAAATGCCACGTGGGACTGGCACGTGATAATGTTTTCAGTAGTCGCAAGGAGTTTCCACATGTCCCTTACACGCCGCAATTTCCTGGCAGCCTCCACCCTGGCACCCTTTGCCATCGGAACCGCTTCCGCGCAAAAGAAGATCCCGGTCGGGCTGGAGCTGTACTCCGTCCGCAAGGCGCTGGCGACCGACCTGATGGGTACGGTCCGGGCGGTTGCCAAGATGGGCTACGAGGATGTGGAGTTCTACGCACCGTACTATTCCTGGAGCCTCGAACAGGTCAAGGACGTGCGGAAACTGATGGACGACCTTGGCATCAAGTGCCTTTCGACCCACAACGCCTTGACGAACTACAAGCCCGAAAACGTCCAGAAGGCGATTGACTACAACAAGATTCTGGGGTCAAAGTTCGTGGTTGTTGCCAGCGCCGGCCGTCCCACCACCTTGGATGGATGGAAGACCGTGGCCGATGCGCTCGCGGAAGGACATGGAAAGCTGGCGGCTGCCGGACTTCGCGGCGGCTACCACAACCACCAAGCCGAATTTACGCCTGTGGAGGGCAAGCGTCCCGTGGAAGTGCTGGCTGCGGGTACGCCGCGCGAGTTCATGATGCAATTCGACGTCGGCACTTGCCTCGAAATGGGGTCGGACCCGATCCAGTGGATCAAGGACAATCCGGGCCGGATCAATGCCATGCACTTGAAGGACTGGAACAAGGAGAAGGGATACCGGATCCTGTTTGGCGAAAGTGCCGCGCCATGGAAGCAGATCATCGACCAGGCCGCGAAGACGGGCGGCTTGGAGTTCGTGTTGATCGAGCAGGAAGGCAGTGACTTCTCCGAGTTCGAGACTGCCGAGAAGTGCTTGGCCAACTACCGCCGAATCATCTCCTGAGTCTTGGCGTGCAACCACTTTATGTAGTGATCCATGCCCGCGACAACGTGGGCGTAGTCGTAAACCCCGAGGGCGTTCGCCAAGGGACTGAATTCGCATCCGGTCTGAGAGCGGGCGAGGCCATTCCGCAGTCGCACAAGATCGCGTTGCGGGACTTGGCCGAGGGCGAGCCGGTTTTGCGCTACGGTGCGACCATCGGGTACGCCAACCGTCCGATTCCGCAGGGAGCCTGGGTTCGGGAAGATCTGTTGGATATGCCCGGCGCTCCGCCGTTGGACGATTTGCCGTTGGCGACGGCGACTCCCGCTCCACTCCCGCCACTCGAGGGCTATACCTTCGACGGCTACCGGAACCCGGACGGCACCTATGGGACGCGCAATATTCTCGGTCTGACGACAACGGTGCAGTGCGTGGCACCAACCGTCGATTTCGCTGTCCAGCGGATTCGGGCCGAGATACTGCCACGTTACCGGAACGTGGATGACGTGGTGGCCGTGACACACACCTATGGATGCGGCGTGGCGATCGACGCTCCGGGGGCGATGGTGCCCATCCGGACGATCCGCAACATTGCGAGCAATCCGAATTTTGGCGGCTCTCCGCTGGTTGTCAGTTTGGGCTGCGAGAAACTGCAGCCTGTCCGCCTGTTTTCCAATGATTTGCCGGTTCTGCAGGAATCGCCCGGCGTCATCCGGCTCCAGGACAAGCGCGGATTCCAGGACACAGTAGCCGCAATCATGCGGGCGGCGGAAGTGCGTTTGGAGGAACTGAACCGTCGGCAACGGACCAAGTGTCCGGCTTCCGGCTTGGTGGTGGGCTCGCAGTGCGGCGGCAGCGACGCTTTTTCCGGGATCACCTGCAATCCGGCCGTCGGATTCGCGGCGGATCTGCTGGTGCGCGCGGGAGCCACTGTGATGTTTTCGGAGGTCACGGAAGTCCGCGACGCCGTGCACTTGCTGACGGCGCGGGCACGCAACCGCGAGGTCGCGTTGGACCTGATCCGCGAAATGCGTTGGTACGACGAGTATTTGGCGCAGGGCAGGGCGGACCGCAGCGCGAACACGACCCCCGGCAACAAGCGCGGAGGGTTGGCGAATATTGTGGAAAAGGCGCTGGGGTCGGTGGCCAAGTCGGGCACGTCCGCGCTGGATGCTGTCACTTCGCATGGCGAGCGGGTCTTGGCCAAGGGCTTGGTTTTTGCGGCTACTCCGGCCAGCGATTTCATCTGCGGCACCCTCCAGTTGGCCGCCGGCATGAATATGCACGTGTTCACCACGGGGGAGGGAACTCCCTACGGCTTGGCGCTGGTGCCGGTGGTGAAGGTGTCGTCGAGGACGGCGTTGCTCGAAAAATGGCCGGATCTCATCGATTTGGATGCGGGCCGGATCGCGGCGGGGACTGCCACCATCGAGGATGTCGGCTGGGATTTGTTCCGCACGATTTTGGA
>CAITMP010000924.1 GCA_903893525.1 uncultured Acidobacteriia bacterium
AGAATAGGCTGAGATGAAGCTTGCCCCGACGGTCTGCACCCTGCTTCTGGTCTGTCTGCCCGCACGCACGGCGGACACGCCCGCACAGGTCCTGTTCAACAAGCTGCGGGAGAATGTCCGGGCGGATTTGCAGCGCGCGGCGAGGTACACCTGCGTCGAAACCGTGACCCGACGGCAATACCGGCCGCAATTGGCGGGAAAGGGGACCAGTTGCGCGACGATGGTCGCGTCGCGCCAGGCGAATCCGGCTCTCGGGGAATTGCTCTGGCGCGACCGGCTCCGGCTGGACGTCGCCGTGGGGGACAAGGCCGAAATGTTCTCGTGGGCGGGCGCGCGCAGCTTCGAAACAAATGACTTGGAAGACTTGGCGTTGAGCGGCTCGTCGGGATCGGGGGAATTCGGCTCCTTCCTCGCCGGGGTATTCGGCAACAGCGCCGAACAATTCCGCTACAACGGGGAATTGAAAACCGACCTGGGGATTCTGGCCAAGTACGAGTACAAAGTGCCGCTGGCGAAAAGCCACTACGTTTACCGCACCCGGACGTCGAAGGGGGCAACCATTCCCTATGGCGGCTTCTTTTACGCGGTTCCCGCCACCGCTGAACTGAAACGCCTGGTTGTGGACGCGACGGAATTCCAGAACGAGGAAGTTTGCCACGTCACGGACACTATGGACTACACGCGCATCAAGGTGGGTACGGGCGACTTCATGGTCCCGGCGGTTTCCACCATGGATGTCCTGTTCAAGGTGGGCGAGGTTTCGATCAACGAAACCCGTTACGCAAGCTGCCATGAATTCACGGGCGAATCCACAATCCGCTACGACATGGACGACGAGCCTGCTTCGGCGGCCAACACGGCCAAGGCGGAGCTCCAGAAGCTGCCAGCCAAAACCCATGTCCGAGTCTATGTCGATCCGCCGATCGACACCAAAACGGCTGCGGCGGGCGATCCCATCACCGGGGTGGTCGAGAAGGACGTCAAGGAAAAGGGGAAAGTCGTGGTCCGCCAGACCGACCGGCTCCACGGGCGAATTCTGAGGATGGAGCAATTCCTGGGCGGCGCACCGCGCTGGGTGGTGGCGATCCGGTTCGATTCAATCGAACGCGACGGGGTGGAACTGCCCGTAGCGTTCAAGCCGATCGACGACGGCGACCGGACACCGCAGGAACCCCGCATGGTCGGGCGGCGCGGAGGCTTTTCAGCGCCGCCCCAACGCGCACCGGTGGACCGCCCCAAGGGAGCGGGGTTGTTTGTCTTCAGCCAAGCCGGGGAGCTTGTTCTGGACAAGAAATTCCACTCCGAGTGGGAAATCAAGTAGGGTCGATCAGCCTTTGGAGCGGGTGACGGCGTTCTTCCATGCGTCCAGGCGCGAGGCCCGCTCCGCTTGGGACATCATCGGCTCGAAGCGGCGCTCCACGCGCCAGAAGCGTTCCACCTCGTCCGCCCCGGACCAGATTCCTTCCGCAATACCGGCGAGGTAGGCCGCCCCGAGCGCGGTGGTCTCCACGTCCATGGGCCGGACCACGGGCTTGCCAAGGATGTCGGCTTGGAACTGCATCAGGAAATTGTTGACCGCCGCGCCGCCGTCCACGCGAAGCTCGGTGATCGGCTCGCCGGAATCGGCCTCCATGGCGTCAATCAACTCGCGGCTCTGGAAGGCGATGCTTTCCAGCGCGGCGCGGACAATTTCGGCCCTGCCGCTGGCGCGAGTCAGTCCGTAA
>CAITMP010000925.1 GCA_903893525.1 uncultured Acidobacteriia bacterium
AGTCGGTCCAGTCTCGACAACCCGTTATGAGGAGTCCGGTCCCTTCGTTCTGAATCAATCGGAACGGTTCTCCCCATGTAGCGTGATCGCTGATCCCGCATACCCACTGTTCACGCCAGGTTGATCCTTCGGCTTTTGCAAATACGACATCGGGGGTTCCATCCCACGTTAAGGATTCCAGAAAGATGATTGGCTCACTTTCGCCATCTTGAGACACTTCGATTCCAACCTCAGCAATTGGGAAGCCTTCCGTGGAAGGCACCGTCTGATGCAGTGATTTGACTTCACCAGGTGCCAGCACGACTGATGCCCCTTGGATAGAGCGAATCTCGTCACCGGGACCGTAGCAACCGACATAGGGAGTTACCGTAATTGGGATCGTATTGGCGGAATCGGCGGACACAACACTATGAATGGTCTGGCCCGAGTAAACCGTGGGTGAAGCCATCAGCGAGTATCCCGGCATCTTTCTCCCTTCGGGCGAAGCAAATGTCTCGGTGGAAATCCGTGCTAATTGAGCAGTCAGACGAATCTCAAGCGCTCGCATGGAATCCCGGCTATTTGATAAAGTGGCGGATTCGGGGCACGATGGGCGAAAACCTTGGACAGAGCCTGGAAACTCAAAGTGGAACCTTGCACCGTCTTTCGGATTCACCGGAGGCAAGTTTTTCAATGCACGCCCTGCGTTCACGACGTGGATCGCCTCGGTGGCGGCATCGGTAATACATCGCCCTCCATCTGCGGTGGGAAGATACATTCTATCTGCCACCGGTCCGCGCCAATCGGGGCCGACGTCGATCCCAGCGAGGCCATTGCGGACGCCGAGGATGCACCCGACGTTGCCCGAATTACAATCGGTATCCCACCCGCAGGTGTTTACGATCATTAGGGATCGCTGGAAATCTCCTTCACCGTACAAGAGGGCGTGGATGATAAGGGCGTGGTTCGGCACGATGTGGCAATTGCCGCCAAACTTGTCGTATCCGTAGTTATCCTCAATCTTGTAGAACGCTTGTTTCCAGTCGAGTCCCTCAGCGTGCCAACTCCGAATGTCGGCTATGAGTTTTGCTATGATGCAATCCGCCGGAATGAAGCTAACGGCGACATCCAGAAGATTATTGATATCGGATTCCACAAATGCCTTGGCGACAAGTGCAGCTACCACCTGGGCACCGTAGATGGCCTCCCCATCGTGGCTGACACTTCCGGCGCGGCGGGCGAAATCCACGGCCTTGTCAGGCTCACCGGGAAAAATCATTCCCCAACCGTCGATGAAAATCTGAGCGCCAATCTGCTCGGCAACCACTTGTCCATTCGTCGCCATCGAACCACTGGCCGGAGCCTTGATTCCATGCTTCATTCGGAGGAAAGCCGTGTGCTCGGTGGACATCCCCATTCCGCCCCACCACAAGATAGACCTGTTTTCGATGATGTAGTTCATCCAGGTCTGTCCAATCTGTTCGGCGGTCAAGTCAGGAGAAAAATCGTAATCAGGAAGTGCTCGGAGAAAGGAGAACGTGCCTGAAATGTCGTCATCAGTGACAACGAGCGGACAGTTGAGGCGGTCGTGGACATAGTAATCCACCTCTCCGAGTTTCGCGAGAATGTCGCGATGCAGCCAACCTTCAAACGGGCGACCGAGATAGACCCCAATAATCTTTCCAAGCACTCCGGCATAAACCCGTTCTGCGTAATCATTTGGCAACGACTTCGGCGTCATAGTCAGAGGCTACCCGCAGTGCTTGGGTCGAAGATGTCGTGAAACGGGGTAACGACGGTTCCGATCAAATCACAG
>CAITMP010000926.1 GCA_903893525.1 uncultured Acidobacteriia bacterium
ATTATATGTTTTCCCGAAAGCTCCGGCCGGGTCCAGACCTCGACAAAGATCTCGTCCCCCTGCCTGAGTGTGTAGACCTCAATAGGAGGAGCCTCGAACGCCTTCACCATCTCCTCCGTGCTGAGCTTGCGCTCCTTGCGCAGCTCATGGAAATCCAGCGTGTCGGCATTCTGTGCCAACACGCCGATCCCGGAAAGGCACGTCAAGATGGCGAGTGCGAGGGCTGTTCTCATACGTTGCCGTACATCCTTGCGTAGTAGTCCTTGTACTCCCCGCTGCGGGTGCGCTGGACCCATGCTTGGTTGTCCCGATACCAAGCGACGGTGGCCGCCAAGCCTTCGGCAAATCCAATTTCCGGCTCCCAGCCCAGTTCGCGGTGCGTCTTGGAGCAATCAACCGCATAGCGCCGGTCGTGGCCAAGCCTGTCCGTGACATGCGTCAACAGCGACTCAGGCTGTCCCACCGTCTTCAGCAAGATCTTCAGGACATCCATGTTCCGCAGCGGATTCTTGCCGCCGATGTGGTACGTCTGTCCCGCCCTGCCCTTGCGCAGGACAATGCCGAGCGCGCGCGTGTTGTCGGCCACGTGGATCCAGTCCCGCTCCTGCAATCCGTCGCCGTACACCGGAATAGGCAACCCCTGCATGGCGTTGGAAATGGCCAGCGGCAGTAATTTCTCCGGGAACTGGTAGGGCCCGTAGTTGTTGCTGGTGCGCGTGATGATCGTATCCATCCCGAACGTATGGGAAGCCGCCCGCACCAAGTGCTCGGCCGCCGTCTTGCTGGCAGCATAGGGGCTGGGGGGATTCAGTGGCATATCCTCGGTGAACCACTGGTTGGGCTCCATGCTGCCGCCCACTTCGTCGGTGGAGATGTGCAGGAAGCGCCCAACCTTCTTGTGCCGCGAGATATCGAGCAACGTCTGCGTCCCCAACACGTTGGTCCGGACGAACTCCTTGGCGCTCAGGATGCTGCGGTCCACATGGGACTCGGCGGCAAAGTTCACCACCGCCGCGCAATCTTCCGGGATCGCGGCCAACACCGCGTTCTCATCACAGATGTCGCCCTTGACCATCCGGTAGTTTGGCTGCTTGTCCACCGGGGCAAGGTTTTCCAAATTGCCCGCGTACGTGAGCGAGTCGAAGTTGATCACGAGTTCGTCCGGGTTTTGGACCACCCAGTCCCGGATGAACTGGGATCCGATAAAACCTGCACCGCCGGTTACGAAAATAGACATGAGTTATGCGGACGGCACCGAGGCCGCCCCATCCTTTCCAGAACTGACCTCTGAACCTGACTGCGGCATCTTGCCCGGGCGCTTCGGCTTGATCGTAGCCGGCACTCCCACTGCAATCGAATTTGCCGGAACATCCTGCAGTACCACGGCGTTGGCTCCGATACTCACATCATCTCCGATGTGAATTGGTCCCACGATCACGGCACCCGCTCCGATATCCACCCGGTTGCCAAACACCGGCGCTCCCCGCACACCCGTGCGGCGCAATCCAACTGTCACGTTGTTGCGGATGACAACATCGTCGCCAAACTGGGCATCGCCGCTGACGATGATTCCGCCGAAATGTTCGATCTTGAACCGGTGTCCGACCTTCACCTCGCATGGCAGGTCGATACCGGTCAGGATCTGGCTCCACAATTTCAATACCTTGTAGATGAAGGAAAGCGGAATGCGAATGATCGACGGCCTCACCGTATAGCGCCACTGGCCGAAGCGGAAGACAAGCATCACCCACAGGCCCTGCCTTGTGAGATCGCCCTCGTATGTGCGCCAATCCTCACGGACGTTCTCAAGCATCGAATTTCCAGGGACGGGGCGGGGACACCTTCCCACCGTCCGTTTCCTTCCATGCCTGGCAAATCAATTCCACCAGACGGGCCGAATCCTTGGCCTTCAGAACCCGTTTTTCGTCCTTGCCATCCCGGTTTTTGCGCGCCCGGATGGAGTGCCAGCCCAGCTCGATGTCCCGTGCAATTCGCGCACCCAGAGCACCGTGGTGCTTCCGGAAATACAGCAGTCCCGCCCGCATCCGCCAAAGCGTCAGCTGCGACCCGGCCTTGGAAAACGTGACGCCGGTCACCGTTTTCGAGGACTCGCCGCCCAAGTGGATCACACCCACGTCACCCCAATACCGGATCCGGTAGCCCGCGTTCTTGATCCTCTTGCAGAGATCCACTTCCTCGTAATAGAGGAAGAAATTCTCGTCGAAATAGCCAACCGTCTCCAGCACGCTTCTGCGGATAATCGAGTACGCGCCGGGCACCCAGTCGGTATCCGTTGACTCGCCCTGATCGGCCCAGGTGCGGTCGAAACGTCCGAAGAACCGCGACTTCGGGAACTTTCCGGCTAAGCCCGTGAGCGTAAGAAAATCGTTCAGCGGCGAGGGGAACAGACGCGCCGAGGGCTGCCAGGAGCCGTCGCGCCCCGTCAGCCGGGCCCCTCCCAGACCGATGCCGGGGTCGTTATCCATGTACGCAATCGACTTCCGCAGCGCCCCGTCCTTCAGGAACGCATCCGAATTCAACAGGACCACGTAGCGGCCAGTGCAGCGCGGAAAGGCCTTGTTGTTGGCCGCCGCAAAACCGAGGTTTACATCGCTGCGGATCAGCTTGACCTCCGGAAACTCCTTCTCCACCATGTCGGCGGATTGGTCGCGGGAGATGTTGTCCACAACAAACACTTCCTTGGAAATCCCCTGCGATTGCTGTTCGAGACTCTGCAGGCATTCGCGCAACAGGTCGCGGGTGTTGAAGGAGACAATCACGATCGAAACATCTGGAGTCTTGGACGCGGCGTTCACTTGCGGACCTCCTCACTGGCGCGTTCGGTACGGACCCACGTCGTCTTACCCCGCGATGACCGGAGGACGGCGGGCAACATCAGCAACTTCCAGACGACATACAGGGGAGCTGTCGCCAGCGCCGCGAGATCCGGCAGACCGCCTCCGCCGACAAAAATTGCTACCACCAGATGCAGCGCAACCACGAAAATTCCGGCAGCGCCCACCCATTGTGCCGGGCCGCCCGCAATCAGGGACAGCATCAGAAGCGAGACGTGGAAAGCCAATGGCAGCAGGAGCAAATCGCCCAACGGCTCCAGCAGCCTGAACCGCCCGCCCATGACTTCCAAGGCCAGCGACGGGCCACGCTCGGAGAGCATTCGGAACCGGCCGCCCTCCCACCGTGTGCGCTGCGTCTTGACGCCCTTGCCGGAAACCGGCATGTCGCCGTAAACGGCGGCGGCGTTCGCAAACTGCACCCTGCGTCCGGCGCGAACCAGATCCAAGTGGTATTCCAAGTCCTCCACAATCGAGGCCGCACCGTATGGAACGGATTTCAACGTGTCGGCGCTCAAGGCAAAACCATTGCCGTTGATCCCGGCCGAGAGCCCCCAGCGGTCACGCCCCCGGGGACGGAGCACGTTGAAAGCCATCAGAGCCACGTTCATCAGCCGGGTGCGAACAGACTCCGCCGGATTTCTCACCAGATACCGGCACTGCACCGCATCGGCCCCTGTGCGCAAAAATGACACCAGTTCGGTCAAAGTATTGGCCCCGATTTCGCTATCGGCATCGATCACCAGATAACCATCGTAACCTTCCGGCTGAAGAATCTGGAATGCATGGTCCAAGGCATAGCCTTTTCCACGCAGTTTCTCGTTGAATCGGACCAAAACCCGGGCCCCGGCGGACTCCGCGTGGGCTGCCGTGTCATCGCTGCAGTTATCCGCAACCACGACGGTTTCCACTCGGATGCCAACCTTTTCGGCCTTGGCGATGCTTCCAACCGGGATCCGGACCTGCTGCGACTCATTGTGGGCCGGAATCACGATCGCCAATCGAAAAATGCCTCCAACAGGCGGATTCGACCTGCGGCGCACCGGCAGAGCGGCCCCAACGGTCAAAAACAGCAATTCGAACGTACCAGGCAAGCTGGCAACGGCGGCCAGTGCTGCTACGACTCCGATGCAGGCGATCAGAAAACCGGTCATTGTTCTCCCTCGTCAGACACCAAGACTACCAGTCCAAACGGCGGCACTGCAACGGTCGCGCTTCCGCCAGCCATATGGACACTTCCCGCTTGTATGGTAACGTGCTGTCCGTACTCGTTGGTTGCATTGCGGGAATCTCCGTCCAAGGCAAGAGATTTGGTTGGAACCTGCACGCCCGGGGGAAGGCGGACCCGGACATCCCGCGCCTCCGGCATCGACGAAACCAGTACCGCCGACCACCTCGAACCATCCCGAAAAGCCCAAAAACCGATACGGGGATCGTCCGATTCGGACCGCACCAACGATCCGCGCAGTGCACTGTTGATCATCTTCAGAGCGAGGCCCGTGGGACGGAGATGGTCGTCCGCGGCTAAGTCGCGAACGATCCCCCACAACCGCACGTAAGACTTGCCGTCCGTGCTCCGGTTGTCAAAACCCGCCAAGCTGTACACGCACTGGCGCCGGACACCGAGGGACAACGCGTCCAGCATCGTCTTTGCCAGCGCGGAACCTGACGCAACCCCGGAAGTGACCGGTTCACGGTCCTGCGGCGAAGCGTTGCCGTCGGCGGTGTGCAGGTTGACTTCATAGACAGCCGGTTCCATGTTGGATCGCCGGGCCTCAGCCACGATCTGCGACAGTTTGCCCCCGTCCCCTGCAAACAACATCGATTCGCCTTTGAGAAAACCGGCACCCGCGTCCAGTTTGCGAAAAAAGTACGGAGCCACCGCCAGCACATCGGACCCATGGACCGTACCGGCAAAACGCATGGCCGCCTTGGGATTCTCGTGCTGCGCGTTCACCGCGGTGCGGATCCGCAACGTGCCCGTACTTGCGCGCAACGCGGCGAAACAGCGGTCGGCAGCCTCTCCGTGCGGGGCAGCTTCGGGAATGCCCGCTGGACGGAAAACCGGATTCCAATTCTCGTTGCCGAATTCCAACGTGATATCCGCGAACTTGTCATAGTCCTTACGCTCCCGCAAAAACTGTCCCAACCGCCCGCATTCCGCCTCGGTGAAGGGCGGCGGGATCACGATCCAGGGGGATGCGCCAATCTCGCGGGCCAGATCCAGAAACTCCGGCAGACCGTAGTGGTAATCGCTCTGCTCGATCCCGCCCGGCCTATAACGGCTGACGCGCCGCGCCTCGGCCCCCGCCAGACGATTTTCCAGTGTGTCGCCGAGTTGTCCCTGCCAATCCCGCAAATAGCCGGGATGCAAGGATTTGAGCACCGCGACAGCCTCGCGTCGGAAGGCCGTCCGGGCGTCCTCCACCCGGCGGAAATCCACATCGTCGAACAGGACCTCACCATTCGGATTCCCGGTAACAAAAAACCGCAGGGACGCGATCCACGGAGGCCCGGAATCCCGGCCATCAAAAACAATCTCCGTGCGCTTCCATTCGCGCGACAACGGAACGTCCTGGACCATCGCCGGAGTGGCCCCCTCCCTCCGGACCATGACACGCAAGTTGGCGGCACCCTTGTCCAACCGGCTCCAAAACGACACCCGCCATTTCCCCTCCAACGGCAGCAACTTCCCCGCCCTGTCCCCTATCGCGTCCAAGTAGGAGGCGAATTCGGCAGGCTCGTTGTTCGTCGCGCCGACCCTCAAAGAACGCACCCCCCGGCTCCCGGGCCGCGATTGCTTCATTTCAGGGCTGTAACGCGCGCCTCCACGGTCGGAGAACCACCATTGCGAGGGTATGCCAGTGTCGTCGGTCCGCGTGAGGGATACGACATCGCTCGGGTCCAACTCCAAGTTTCGGTCGGCAGTTGTAAACGAAGGCAGTCCAAAGTTGTCTTTCTGGCGGGACCGGATGATCTCGCCCTTGGCACCGGCATTGCGTCCCGTGCGGACTTCATACGTGGCATGCTCCCAGAAACCATCGGGGCGGGCTAGCCAGAAACCTTCGTCGGAGAACTTGCCCGGCAGCGGATTCCGGACAGAGACGATCGCGCGGTCGATCATCCCCTCGAATCCCGGATTCATGATCACGTTTGCGGAGAGTTGCTCCGCGCCCCAGGAAGTCCAAGTCCCCAGATTTACCCCGAAGCGCTGGACATCGGCCACTTGAACATCAGTGGTGGCGCTGACCGTGGCCAACGCCCCGCTGGAAACCTTGGACGCGGCTCGACTGCACCCCGTGGGTGCGAAAATAGCAAACGCCGCAACCAGGCACAATAGACCGTTGGGTTTAGGAAAGATGCTCACGGAATACCCCGGCCAAGTGTTCCACGCTCTTGCCCAGATTGTATTCCTCCACCACCTTGCGCCGACCCTGTTTCCCCAACGAGGTGCACAGTTCCGGGTTGTCCATCAATTGGGCAATCGCCGCCGCAAGACCCTTGTCATCCGAGGGAGCCACGAGCAGTCCGTCAACGCCATTGCGAATCAGCTCCGGCACCCCGGTGATCCATGTCGTGACAACCGGAATCTCCATCGCCATCGCCTCCATCAACACCACCGGAATGCCTTCCGCGAAGCTGGGCAGGGCAAACACGTCGGCGGACTGGTAGAACCCGCGAATGCGGTCCTGGTTGACTGCTCCTTCGAAAATCACCGAGGTACCCAAGCCCAATTCCTTAGACCGGGCCTCCAAGGCTGCGCGATCGGGCCCGTCCCCGACATAGCGAAGGCAAACGGAACGGCCCTCCGCCCTCAGCCGGACCATTGCATCCAACAAAATTTGCTGGCCTTTTGCAGCCACCAGCCGGCCCACGCACAGGACTTCGAAAACCGGATTCGGCGGCCGCGCATCCCGGGGGGAGAAAACGTCGGGATCGACCCCCAGCCGTGTGATCACGACCTTGCCCCACTGGCTGGCCGGCACGATGCGGATCAGCTGGCTCCGGGCGTAGTTGCTGATCGCGCACAGGAGCTTCGATGCCTCGATCTTCTGCGGCAGATAATACCCCGGAACATCGTAGAATTCGTCGGGACCGTGCACCGTGATCGACATCGTGTACGGGTACATCTTGGTGACGATCATGCCGACGGTCGCCGCAGGTGTCGCAAAATGCACATGGAGGTGGGTCACGCCTTTTTCGCGCATCCACTCGCCCACCATGCCGGCTTCCACAAAATACAGGAGCCCGTAGACGATGCGGCGCAAATCCGCCCCGCCCAGGCCCAGCGAGAACCCGAGCGCACGGAAGTAGGACGCCGGCTGCCGGGTAAGCGCGGCCAAGTGCGCTGGCAGGGCACCGCCAAGACCGGCGGCCTTCACGAAGAATGTCCGAGCCGCCTCCGCCTTTTCGTCGGCGGTCAGCGTCTCGGTCGGCCGGTCCGGCGAGTTGATCGAGGCTACCTCAATCTCGATCCCCAACTTTCTCAGACCCAGAACTTCCCTCAGGATGAAGGTGTGGGAAATAGCCGGATACCGGCTCACCAGATAGGCCAGACGTTGCTTGCTCATGCCACTACCCTCCTAAATCGAAATGGTGCCGTGGAATCCGGCACAACCTTCGGCGCTCCCGCCGGGGTGCCGATGGAATCATTGTCCGCCAGCAAGTACCCCTCGCCCCAGCCTGTCATCAGGGCAAAGATCGGAACCACCTGCCCGCCCATGAAGACAGTGGCAATCGTGATGAAAATCACAACATGGATGCCGGCGAGCGTAAACGCGAGCGATCCGCCCCGCATCGCCGGCGGAGGTCGCATCATGCCGCGCAGAGTGAGCCTGACAATCATCGACACCAAAATGGCGAAAAGGAAGAACAGCGAAACCGTGCCATGCATCAAGGCCAGCAGCAGGTAATAGTTGTCGATGGACGGCATTCCATCCACCTTTGGCCAACTGTTCGTACCCCAACCCCAAACGCTTTTCTCGGCCGCGATCGCGATGTACTTGTCCAGCAGCTCCTTCCGGTATGCCGCCGTCTCCTGGGAATCGCTCTTGGCGTTGGCGCGCCCCACTGACGCGTATTGGTAGAAGACTACCGCAATCGGCACGCCGACGCACAACATGGAACCCAGCACCACCAGACAGCCCATCTTGCGGTTTTTGGCGCGGCCGACCCATGTGAGCAGCGCGCCCATGAACCCACCGGTCCAGGGCCCCCGGACCATGGTCATAATGACGCCGCCGAGGAGCGCGATTGTCAATGTACGGGCCTTGCTCCACGGCAGGTTGGGGAACCGTTTCGACTTCGCCTCCCACAAGTTGCTCCATTCCAGCCACCGATTGATGCGGAATCCAACGATCAGGATCAGGCCGGCCAGAATCGCATGCCCGTAGGGACCGGCAACCCTCGCAAAACCCCACCGGAACGTCGTGACCCAGCCATCCCCCTGGCCAGGAAAAAATCCGCCCATAAACATCTGCCACGGCGTCTTGCCGAAACGGAATTCGTAAATCGAGACGACGCATATCCAGAACAGCATCATCACGAATTTCTTGGCGAACTCCACACGCAGCCCCCTGGGCTCGATCAACCCCTTGGCCAGCATGTAGGGAAACGCAAATTCGCCCAGCAGGTCGAAAAGCAGGTTTTGCGCGTCGCCAAAATTGGCATTGATGAACTCCGAATAAACCATCGACGCCACAAAACCGAAGACAAGGAAATCAGCGAACGAAAATCGCCAGTCCTTGCCGTACCGGGAGATGAACATGACCGCCAGTGGCACGATCGCGGCCTCCCCAAAAGTAGGATCGGGCAGAGCGGGCAGGACCCAGCGGTAGTAGTCCGGCAGCAGAAGCATCACCGGGAGATAGACATTCAAAAAGGCGAATGGAATGCCGCGCGAGGATGCAATTATGAATGCAATCACTCCGGGAATCGCGACAATGAAGCCCATGCTGGAGGGGGTTGCGGTACTTGTTATCCACTATACAATGCGGAGGGGTTTCGGGTGTCATGGGTACCAGGAACTATGGAACCCACCGTGCGCCGCAGGAATTTCACCGCACCTGCTCCAGTTCCAGCAGTGGTTTCTTGGTAACGGCAGGTTTCGCGGAATCCGGCGGCGGTGCCGACGTCGGCTCCCGGCCTTGGAGTGGCTCCAACTCGAACACCTCCAGGCTTGGCGGGCGGGAATCAGGTTCCAGCAGGAAGACCTTGCGATCAGGATGGAGTTCCATCAACCTGCGGTTCTCCGCACCCAGATCACGGGCCCAAATCACGCGGGATCGGCCAATTTCCGCCTCGTTGTACACCCATTCATCCTGAAACGCGTGGCCGGGCCAGTACCGGACGAACACGATCAGCTGTCCCGGAATCGCCGCGATCCGCTTTGCCACGTCGATCCGGCGCTCGGGGTTTGCATGGTTGATCGAATCCCAAAGGTCCCAGGAGCGCGCGGCGATGGCGGAGGACTCGCGGTCGGCCAAGTGCGTGCCGTACCAGAAGAGGAACTGGGCTGCGCATAGCAGGATCAGGAACCGGGCACCTTCGATGCCGCCTTGCCTTAGGCGCGAGAGCCGCTCCAAGCCCTTGACCGACATCAGTAGAAACAGGCACACAACAGCCGCGACATAGTGGAATTGGAATGCCGGGAAGAGGTTGACCCCCAGAGCAAATACCAGGCAGACCCCCGGAACATATGCCCATCGCCAGGAGCGGACCGAGAACAGGAAGACCGCCAAAGCCAGATACAACGGCGGAAAAAAATAAAAACGGTAGTATCGAACCCGGAACACGAGGCGATCCAGAAAGCTGCCGAGGGTATCGCGGCCGGGATGGAAGCCGCGTTGCATCCGGTAGTCAAGCTCCTGCTGCGGAGTCATCGGCCCCGTCGGTACGGGCGTCGACTGGATGGTAAGCACCGCCGGCACCCCATATTGCTGCTGGCTGAGGACGTATGGGAGCTTCGTCGATTCGCCGGTTACGGCCCTGTTCTGTAGCAGCGTGATCCCCGCGGCCGCAAGGCATGGAAGAGCGGCCCACCAGAGTGCGCGCGGCGGGCGCAACCTGATCAGCTGCGGTAGAAGGTAGAGAACGACCGCCACCAGCAGGAATATGGACTCGTACGGTCGGCTGAGCAGGTGCAACCCAAGTCCCGTGCCCAACAGAATCCCGTCGCGTCGACGGTTTTGGTTGCGTATCCGAGGCATCGCGCCAAACACCAAACAGCCCGCAGCCGCCGAAAACGCCCCGCCCCAGTAATTATTGGTCCATTGATTGAGAGGCCCGAACTGGAAGACGGCCAGAAGGCCGCCGAACAGTGCCCAACCAGGCGTAATCCAAGCCCTCAGCATCCAATACGCCAGCGCGCAGAACGCCGCAACGCCGAGGAGCACCCCAGCCCAGGGGAGTCCGAACACAAACCACCCAAGCGCCATCGCCAGTCCATTGCCGACCGGGTAGATCGAGGCATAGGCGGGATGCTGAAGCACAAAGTGCGTCTCGAAAAACTGCGAGAGCGGGTGCGGCGGGTTCGCCAGCCTCAGATGCATCAGCGTCCGGGCGACTAGTAGGTGCCCAAATTCGTCGTAGAGGTCGGGGGTCGGGACCGGGTGGTTCGGCAGCAGGATCAGCCGCAGCGCCACGGGCAGAACCGCCAGTCCCAGCATGCAAACTCCCGTACGCCGGGCCAAACGCGCCGCAAAGGGCGCGATCCAAGGCCTCCACAAGACAGCCGGAAACACCAGCAGCAGCGCTACGGTTAGCAACAGGGCGTCGGCAGGGCCGAAGCCCATCGGATTGTGCAATGGAACGAATTCAAGTGCCACGAAGCAGCTCATGGACAGCAGTCGAAAATCAGCCTTTCAGCCACTTGTCGAACCACCCGAACGCGTCGGCTTGCATATCGCGGTCAAACTTGTGTAGACCGGGGTAAAACTTCGCCTGGTACCGGTCCGCCGCGCCCGCTTTGCGGTAAACATCCTTCAGTATCGCGTCGGCCCGTTCCATTTCCGAGACCGTGAACAGTTGGTCCTCGTGGTTGTTCAGGACCATCACCGGATTCGGCATCCCTAGTGAAATGATCTCCGGATAATCGAGGTCCACGGGCAGTCCTGGCACATACACCATCCAAGTGTGGGTGTGGCACTTGTTGAGCAGGAAGTCACGCCAGGTTGTCATCATGCCTGCCGCCGCCGAACATCGGATACGCGGATCGGCACCGGTTAGATAGACAGTGCGCAGCCCGCCGCCAGAGAGACCACCGCAGCCCACACGTTCGGGATCCACGTCGGGACGGGTGCACAGGTAGTCCAGTGCGCGCTGGTCCTCCGCAACGAACACGCCGGGCCAACTGGTACCCGCCGAAAATAGGCTCTTCGACAGGATATGTTCGTGCTCGCCCGCCCACGCGTTGTACTTCTGGATTTCCTCCGGCGATTCCGGATTCTGTTCCGTCAGGCCGCGCCTGACAACCTCGGCAAGGCCCTCGACCCGGATTCGGCGGCTGCCAAAAGCAAACGCATCGGCGATCAAGACCACGTAGCCCCGCTTGGCAAGCGCGTTTGCCCATGCGACGCCGCCGTAGTAGCGATCCTGGTGCGCCACCATCAGTGGATGCGGGTCCTTGGTGATTCGGCTGATCTTGCGCGTACCGAAGTATTTGTTTCCGCCATGATCGTGCAACGCAAGCACGGCGGGCAACCGACCAACGACGTTCGCCGGTTTCAGCACCAACGCCTCGGTTGGCGGGCCGTACGGGAGCTGCCAAGTGATCTGCTCGATCGCCAAGCCATCGAATTCGAGCCTGTGCTGGACCGTCGCTTTCGGGGTTCCTCCGCTGGCAGGTTGCGCCAACGCTTGGAGAAAGCGACCCCGAGCCTGCTGCCGCCACGACTCCACCGAGGCCCAGCGGGGCTGGCGGAACGACATCCGGGCCGGGTCGGGTGCGATGCCCGCAGCCCATTCCCCGTAAATTCCAATCATGTTCGGCGTGGTCGGCATCGTCGGATTCGGGCCGTCCGAACGGCCTGGGGATTATGATATCGCAATGCGCCCCGGAGAACTATTGTTGATTGCCGACGACTTGACCGGTGCCTGCGACGCGGCCGTTCATTTCGCCGTCCGGGGAGTAAAAACGGTAGTGCCTCTGCTTGGATTGCCGTTCCCACAGGAGGGCTGCGTCACGGCCTTTTCGACCGACAGCCGCGATTTGACAGAATCCGAAACCGCCACGCGAATCCACGGGCTCTCCAGCCAAACCCCGAGGTTCGTCTTCAAGAAAATCGATTCCGTACTCCGTGGCAAGCCGGGTTTCGAAATCGCAGCCACAATGGCGGCGTTTGAACTCGCGCGGTCGGTCGTGACCCCCGCCTTTCCCGCCCTGGGGCGCCGCGTGATCAATGGCCGCCTGCATGTGGACGGACAAACCGATACCATTGACGTTGCAGCACGATTGCGGGAGGGCGGATTGGTCGCCGACGTCGCCGATGCCGCCTCGGATGCCGAATTGGACGGCATCGTCGCCGCAGCGCTGGACCTTTCTACACCGCTATTATGGGCTGGATCCGGTGGTTTGGCTGCGGCATTGGCGCGCATTCTCTGCGGGGCTGTCCTGCCAGCCGAACGACCGGAGCCCACGTCAGTTTTGTTCGGAATCGGGACCGACCACCCGGCCACAACGGCCCAGGTTGCCGAGCTGGCAAGACGTCGCCCCAACGCCCAAGTCCACCAGATCCAGCGTGGCTTGCCGCCCAACCTGCCAATGGGGACGAATCTGGCTTTGTTTTGTTCCGGCGGCGATACTGCGTCCGCAGTCCTGGCGGAATTGGCGGCGGAAGCGATTGACCTGCGGGGTGAGATCCTGCCGGGTGTACCTTGGGGATACCTAAGGGGTGGGCGCATGGATGGCCAGCCGGTAGCGACCAAGTCCGGGGGATTCGGCCAAACGGACACGCTAGTCCAAGTCTGGGACTGGTTCCAGCGGCTGGCCTAGCGGAACAAATCCTCGACGCACGTGGCTTCGAAGGTGCGCCCCAACAAATCCTCCAACTGTTGGACCGATTTGTTCCGCAGTCGATCTTCGAGCCACAATGGTAGCGGGCCAAACCTCATTTCCAACGCCCGTCTCACCATCGTGGTTGCTTGATTCCGCATACCCTCCTGGCGGCCCTCCTGGCGGCCTTCCTGCCTACCTTCCTGCCTACCTTCCTGCCGCCCGATCAGGACACCTTCCTCCACGCCCTTGCGAATCAGCGGGCCAAAAAGTTCGTGTTCCAGAATGCTTTCGGTAATCGGCATCTTCTTTCCCTCCTCCTCCACAAGTCCCGAGAGTTTACGCAGACCGGCCAACGTCGCCAAGTGCTCCATCGACGCGACCCGCCCCGACTCCGATTCGGCAATCCGGTGAACAATCTGCCGAACTGCAGCCCGACGGTCCCGGAGCCGCATCAGCACCGCAAGTATATTATCGCTCAGCGCGGAGCTCTCCAGCATTGGCTCGGCATCCAAATCCCGGATGTCCACCGCGTGGAATGCGTAGTCCAGCAGCGGACCCTTGATCTCCCGCTTCATCGACATCGGCGACTCCCCGACATAGAGAACCAGTTGCCAAGGATAGCTGCCATACTGTTCGTAAATCAGTCCGCCGTACTTGTACATGCGGACGGCCATCGTGCTGTCGTTGCGGCTCTGCAGTTCCACATGGCCCGTCGAATCGTCCCAGCCCGCGCATACCAAGTCGGCCCGCAGCGCAGGCGCCTGGGGTAGATCAGTGTTGAGCCATTTCTTCACCTTGTGGCCGGTCAGGTACTCCATCGCATGCCCCTGGGCATCGCGCAGCAACAACTTGAGCGCCGAATCGTAATCCTGCATTCTTAGTTTTCCCCAGGAGTCTGTCGCACGCTGTCCAGCACCAGAACCGGGAGCGGGCCTTTTCTGGATTCCAGACGCAGACCCAGTTGCTCGGCCAATGCCGTCACGAGAGAAGGCCCCGGACCGGGCTCACCACCACCGGCAAGGTCCGTATCCGGCGACCATTCCAGCTTCAGTTCATATTCGCCCGTCAGCCCGGTCTGATCGACGACCGTCTGGCGCTCGAAGCGGGATAGCAACCGGGCCAGGGCGGTCATCGTCATTCTGGTACTTTCGATTCGGCCCCTCGACGCCGGTCCACCGCCTATCGATGTCGAGGCCTTCAATTTCGGGCCCGACTTGCCAATCGTCAACGCAGTGTACGAGAGCTGTTTCTCCTCGAAATGCGAGACGATCATGAAACGCTCCGTCAAGAGGGCCTGGAGCATGGCCGGAGTCCGGTCCGCAGGGGTTCCGGCTGGAGCCTTGGCCACGACATCAAAACGCACAGCCTTGGATTTGACCCAGTCGGGGACGCGTAGTTGCTCGTCGGAAACCATGCCGTAGGCATATTTCAGACAATCCGATAGGCTGGCATTCTCGAAGGTGATAGTTCCGTTGGCAACCCGGCCAAGGTTGATATTGATGAGGTCACCCGTCGGCGGCGGAGACGGCTTCACCGTTGCCACCTCGAACTGGGGGAGTTGCGCCGCGCAAGCCACGCACCCGAGAAGCAACCCGTGCAGAATTCCGACAGACTTGGACATACGAATAAATTAGTACTATTCAGTCCAACCGTCAAGGGCCCTAGAGGTGGGCCGGATTCACACCCAGCGGCTTCAGGTACTTGAAGACATCGTACGATTTCCTCAGGGCTTCCGAAAGCTTCATGGTCCGGTACTGCAACCCATTTGCAGCGCAATACTCGGCCACCAGCGGCGACATCAACGGGTAGTAGATATGGCTCATCTCCGGAAACAGATGGTGCTCGATCTGGTAGTCCATCCCGGCAGCCATCGCGTGGATGAACCAGCCGCCGTTGTAGTTGACCGTCACGGTCGTTTGGAGTGCGCAGTGGCCCATGGCAAGAGCCTCCGCCTTTTCCATGACGGGCGTTTCCATCGGGAAATGCGGGGGAACCAAAAGGACGAAAACGCCAAGACTCACCATCGCCATCCGCGCAAAATAGAAAACTAGCACGTGGGAAAGCGGAAAGAACAGCCACGGTACGCCGATCAGCAATCCGTAATGGCAGATCAAGGCCGTAAAATCCAGCCAGTCCTGCTGACGGCGCTTTGCCGGATTCCGCAGCACCGCAACCAAATCCTGCCAACCGCAGCGCTGCAGATTCGCACCCATCAGGACCAACGCGGGCGGAAGGACATACGCTTGCCACTTTTGATAGTAGGTCCGAAGCCAGCCGGTCGAGCCCTCCAAGTCCGCAGTCGTGACCGCAAAAGCGGGGAGGAAATCGAAATCGTTGTCGGCACCGTGGACGTTTGGCATCATGTGGTGGGACGAAACATGGTCGCGCCACCAATACGTTGCCGAGAAACCGTTCAGCAGCGGGTAGCCGATGTAGGTCATGATTTCGTTCACAGTTCGGCTCGGACTCGCAGCGTAATGGGAGGGCGTGTGCGTAGTGGTGGCGATTCCCACCGTCCCGACTCCGGAAATGGCCAAGCCCAGCAAGGTGACCACAGCGCACCAAAGACCTGACAGCGCACTCCACGCCCACAATCCCAAAAACATCCCCGCAAAGATCAAGACCGCATGCAGGATGAAAGCCGCCAAAACGGGACGGACATCGCGTTTGGTCCAGCCGCGCCGCGCAAATTCGCGCCGAAGTTCGGCCAAGCCGCGACCGTGGATTCGGTGCAGTTCGGGATTGCCGTGGTGTTCAGAGTGCAAGGTCCAGTATAGTCCGTTACAAATCGGTAAACGGTCCGGGACCTTGCGGGGCGCCCCTGCTGGGCGGTAGGCTGGAGTCAGGATGCAACTCGCGCTGCCCGAATTGGGAACGCCCACCACTATCGCATTTGACCGACGCTCCCGGCTTTCCGACGCCGCCTACGTCGATTTCTGCTTTGCGAATCCAGATTTGCGGTTCGAGAGGACTGGCCAGGGAGAGATTGTTGTTGTGCCACCAGCGGGAATGGAATCGGATTGCCACGGCGTCGACATTGGCATAGATCTCGGAATCTGGGCACGCCAGGACGGGCGCGGCAGGGTTTTCGGCTCCAGCGTCCAGTTCTTTCTTCCCGATGGCTCCGCCCTCTCCCCCGATTGCGGATGGATCTCATGGGCCCGAATAGCCTCGGTGGATCCGACCGAGCTGAAATCCTTCCCCCACCTCGTTCCCGAGTTCATCGTGGAAGTCATGTCCCCCAGTGACTGGCTCGCCACCGCCAAAAGGAAAATGGCAGTCTGGATGGCAAATGGCGTCGAACTCGGCTGGCTGGTCGACGGTCGCCACCGCCGGGTCCATATCTATCGGCAAGGTGCGGAGACCCGGACCCACGACAACGCGGCACGTCTGGAGGGCGAGGGCCCAATCGCGGGATTTCGATTGGACCTCTCGGGAATCTGGGCTGGCTTGTAAACGAATGCAAAACCACACCCGCCGCGATTTGGAGCTACCCGAGGCCCTCTACTTTCTCGAACGGACCCCTGCCACCCTGAACAGCTGGCTGCGGGACCTACCCGATGGATTCCAATCAGCCAACGAAGGCGGCGAATCTTGGAATCCCCGCGACGTGATCGAGCACCTCACCCTGATGGAGCACACCAACT
Source organism: uncultured Acidobacteriia bacterium (assembly GCA_903893525.1). GTDB lineage: Bacteria > Acidobacteriota > Terriglobia > Bryobacterales > Bryobacteraceae > BOG-234. Next base: position 16,494 of record CAITMP010000926.1, read on the forward strand.
GGATCCCCCGCATCCGCTGGGTGCTGGATCACGGCACCACCGCGCCGTTCCCGCCCATCGCCCGCGTCGACGAATCCCACCGAAAACCGGAAGCGAGCATCGCCCAGCTTCTGGATGACTTCGCGGCCCGCAGACATGCCAACGTTGCAGTCCTCGCAGCGCTCCAACTGACCAACGCCGACTTGGATCGGACCGCCGTCCACCCGGCGTTCGGAATCGTCACCTTAAGACAATTGCTGGCCACTTGGGTCACCCACGACTTCGACCATCTGACCCAAATCACCCGCGTGATCGCCCGCCAGTACTCCGACGAAGTAGGGCCATGGCGCGCCTACCTGCGCGTAATCTCCGGCAATCCCGGCTAGCATCCCGGTCTTAAGGCTTGGGATACGCCTTCGTAAATCCGTTCCGGCTGTTGGTCACCGTGAACGAGCCGTCGGATTTCGCCGACAGCTTGATCCAGTGCGCCTGATCGGAAACACCCTCCAGATTCGCGATAAAGTTCTCCGGCGGATTGTGCGCCTTGTCCCCATTCAACGAATAGTGGATCTGCCAGATATCCTCCATCCCCGGTGCGGCCTTCAACGTTTCCCACGACGCCGGTGCCCCGCCCTTCTTGGGACCATTCCCCATCAGCGCCACCCGCGCCCCCAACGCCTGCGCCAACACTGGCGACACACCCTTGTCCTGCCCATGGATGCTCACCTGGTACACATCCACCTTGCCAATCGGATTGTTCGGGCACATCAGCTTGTGGTCGTAATCCCACTCGAAATCCGCCAAATCCAGCATCCGGAACTTCCCGTAGGAAAATAGGAGCCCGATCGACATGTTGTCCTCGGCATCGTCCGCGCGGTTGGGTTTGTTTTGTGTCGTGGCGCACAACGGGTTGGGCTGCCCGGCGCCCGCCAGCGGCTTGTCGATCCACGCCCCCGCGGACGTGATCACCGTCATCGCCATCCCCTTCAGCGGAGCCTTGTGTCCCGGCAGCGCGGTTGTGTGCTTGACGGTCTTCAGCACTTCCGCGTACTTGGCATAGCGTTCGTCCACGCCCTTGCCCTTGGTGGTCAACGGTCCGTGGTCCACAATGTGCTTCACCGGAAACTTCGAGACGAGCAAGGGCACGTCGCCCATGTGGTCCAAATCGTAGTGCGAAACCACAAGGTAGTCGATCTTGGTCAGACCCGCAGCCTTGGCTGCCGTGACAATGCGGTCGGCATCTCGCCCGTTGTAGCCCGGCCATCCCAGGTCATAAAGGACTGACTCGCCCGCCGCCGACACAACCAGAACGCACTTGCCGCCCTCGACGTCGATGTCGTAGACGTCCATCGTCTTTTCCGCCGCGCCAAGGCTCAAACTCGCAGCCAGAGCCAGAAAAATCCTGCCTATCCCCACCACGTCTCTCCCGGCGCCAAATGCGCCTTCGCCACGTCGGGATTGATCTCGACGCCATAACCGGGCTTGTCCTGGATCGTGAAATACCCCTTCTCCCAGAACGGCCCCTCCTTGACCACCAGATCCGGCCACCAATCAATGTAGTTCGCCAGCTCGTGCACCCGGAAATCGCGCATCGACGCCGCCGCGTGCACACTGGCGATGGTACCCAGCGGACTCGCCGGATTGTGCGCGGCAGTCCAGATGTAATACATGTCCGCCATGTCGGCAATCCTCTTGGACTCCAACAAGCCCCCGGATTTCGGGATATCGATATGGACACCCGACGTAGCTTGCTTCTCGATCAAGGGCCGGAAGCCTTGGCGCGTATACAGGTTCTCACCCGTACAGATGGGCACTGTAACTGCATGCGCAACTCGCGCCATCGCGTCGATATTGTCGGGCGGAACCGGGTCCTCCAACCACATCGGCTTCACGTGCTCCAGCGCATTGGCCAGCCGGATCACGTCGTTGACGTCGTAGCGCCAATGCGCCTCAATCGCGAAATCCCCGTCGGGCCCCACTTGTTCGCGCACCGTCTCCATCGCCGCGACGATCCGCCGGATGTCCTTGTGGGTCAGGATGCGGCCAAAATAATCGTGGCCGGGCTCGCGGAACTCGGGATCGGCGTTGGGCGGAATCCCGTCACCTTGGAACTTGAATGCAGTCCAGCCCCACTTCTCGGCCTTGACCTGCGCCACCTGGTCCTTCCACGACTGCATGTCCTCGACGTGGGCCGCAGGCTTCGACATGGTCCGGTAAAATCGCACCTTGTCCCGGAAACGACCTCCGAGCAAATTGCAAACCGGGGTTTCCAGAATCCGTCCCGCCAAATCCCAGAGAGCAATTTCAATCCCGCTGGCCGCCGTTACGGTCACGCCGCCGATCGCCCCTGCACCGGCACTGCGCATCAGCATTTTCGTGTACAGACGATCCACATTCAGCGGATCCTCTCCAACAATGTGCTGCTTCAACTGGTTCAGCACCAGATCCTTCACGCCGGGGCCCCAATAGGCCTCGCCGATGCCGTACAGCCCCGGCTGGTCGGTCTCGATCTTGATCAGATTCCAGTCCCAGGTGCCGCGGATTATCATCACTTTCACATCGGTGATCTTGACCTTCCCGCGCAACGCCGCGGCGGCCTTCCAGTGGGAGCCCGAAAAAAGAAATCCGGCACCACCGGAAAGCAGTCCCGCCGCACGGAGAAATTCCCGGCGGCTTTTACCGGATGAAGTCGTACCGGAGGAAAGAGACAACATGGCTCGAATTCTATCGCAGCCCCCGGCACCGCGCCACGGGACACCGTCACTCGACCGAGCGTCCCGCTATATTGGAATTACATGGCATTCTCGCGGAGGATCACAGGCATCCTCATCCTGGGCTTGGCGGCACACGCTCTCCAAGCCGGCATCATCCCCACCATCCACCTCGATCCGGAAGTGCTCAAGACCTACGAGGACTATGTCGCCACGTGGGAAAAGAACTCCCAATCCGCCTTCCGGACTTCCGGCAAGCTCTGGATTGACTCGTCCCCCCGCAAGGATGTCTTCCAGTCCGGCAAAATTGTCCTGGAGCCGATCGCAAACAAGGAAATCCGTACTGGCAGCATCCACCACTTTTCCGGTGTTGTCCACGTCAAGGGAGCCACCATCAACCAAGTCCGCAAGGTGATGCAGGATTACCCGAACTACCTGAAGATCTTCAAGGGAGACCTTGGCGCGGCCAGCGGCACCCAAGAAGCCGACAGCAAGCCCGACGACGAGCATTTCATCTCCAAACTCCTGCTCGTCCAAGGCACCCTGTGGATCAATGTGACCTATGACGCCCAGTTCGACACCCGCTACATCCGTTCCGCCCCGGACCGCTGGGAGGTGCACTCCAAGTCGCTCAGCATCAAGGAGCTGACCGATCCGAAAAATTACTCCAGCAAACCGTTCGAGGGTGACGACCACGGCTTCCTCTGGAGGACCAACACCTATTGGTTTGTCCGCGAACGCGGCGATGGAATCGACATCGAGGCGCACAGCATTGCCCTGTCACGGCCCGCGCCAACCGGCTTTTCCTGGTGGGGCAACAAACGCTCCCGCGATGCCGTGGACAAGATGATCCGCGACACCATTGCCGCGCTCCCTTCGCACCAGTAGGGACGTCTATTCCCGCTGGCCGGCAGGTTGCGGCTTCGCCAGCATCATTAGGCGCGAACTGACCTTCAGATTCCTGGCTTTGGCGGCATCCGCGTTGATTTCCACCCGCACTTTGCCTTGGTCGATCCAAAGGTTGGCTACCCCGCCCTGGGCGATAAAGTCGGGTGCGTCACCGACCGTGAACACGCCCACAGGCACCGCGTCGAGAATAAAACGGAAGCGCAGCCGCTCCGATCCGGATACAAACAGAATTTCGCAACCAGCGGCCATCCGCACATCGGACAACTGTCGGATTTGGATTCCGTGCCCCGCAACATTCTTGCCGTCCACAAAGGTCTCCAAAGCCTTGCCGAAAGGATTGCGACCGAGGACGCAGATTCCAAACGGCACACCAGAACCGCCCAGCGCCTCCGGCGACCAGTCAACGAAGCTCGCGAACCGGGCCACAAATCCGGCCTTCACCTGATATTCATCCGTCTGCTGGCACACCACGGCTGGAACAGCCAGCAACAGCAGGCTTCCCAGGATCGCGGAATGGAATAGCGGACGCATCGGACTCGGTTTCCTACCCTAGAACTTCCATGTCAACTTCGCGAATGCCGTCCGCGTAACCGCCGTGCTGGAAAACAGACCCGACACATCCCGGTATTCGAAGTGCCTGTCCGACGTCAAATTCTGCCCCGTAACACTGAATTCCCATGCGCGGGACACGTGCCATGCCAACCTGGAGTCCACCCGCGCATACCCCGGAATATTCTGGCCCCACAATGTGGAGACATATTTCACGCTGGCATCCCAATCAAATTTCTTACCCAAATCGACCATCGACCGAACTTGCATTTGGTGCCGGGGCGCGTCGCCGGATAGATTCGAAAAAACCGTGTCGCCGCTGTCGGCGCTGGCATGGGTGGACATGCCTAGAAGCGAGTACCCTCCCGCCAGTTTCCACGCACCAGCCACCCGCCAAGTTGCGGCGGCCTCGGCACCAACATTGCGCGCATGCCCCTTGTTGCCGAAATACTGCGGAATCACCAGCAGCGGGGACGCCCCGATCAAACGTACAAACGGAATCCCCGGTTCCGTGGTCTGCAAGTTCTCGTAGTAGCTCAGGAACGTGGTGAGGTCCAGGGAGAACCTGGGAGATAGCTGGGAACGGTAGCCAACCTCGAAATCCCGGAGCTGCTCGGCATGCAGGGTCGGGGCTCCGGAAACAACCACCATTCCGGTCCCAAACCCAGGCACGGGCACCACCCCGAAAGGAAAATTGACACCAAAATCGAAGCGGTCGGGTTGACGGATGGCACGTGATGCCGCCCCCCAAAAGCTGGACTTTGCGCTACTCTGCCACACAAGCTGGGCGCTGGGCTCGATCTCGAAACCGGTATAGCTGTTGTGCTCGAACTTCGAGCCGACCGTCAGGGAGAGACTCCTGCCCAGCCGGATTTCATCCTGGACAAAAGCCGATGTCAGATTGTCCACCCTGGTCGCGGGAGTGGCGCTGAAGGCAAAGGGCTCGGTCGGCTTCTCCTCACCGCGTATATTGCGGTACCCGAGGCCCCACACAACGTCGTTCCGGGCACCCACGGCCAAATGGTGCTCAAACTCGACGTCAACCGAGTTTTCCGACAAGTGGATTCCCGATTCGTACCGGCTCAGCGTGTTGTCGTAGAACTGGAGGGATGTGGACGAGCCGTCCTTGAACGTGTGCTCCCACCGCGCAAGAATATCGCCCGAATCGTTGTCCACCGGCTGGTTCACCAGCGCGACCGATGGGGGCGGTCCTGCCAGGACGGCCCGAGTCTCGCCGCCGCCGTTGGTGGCCCGGTACTCGCCCTGGACGGAAAGGGTGTCATGGGACGACACACCCAAATCGACCCGGAACCCCGTCCCCCCCCCATGCCATCCATCCGAGGCCGGACGCCCATTCTGCAATGTGGATTTGTTGATGTTGAAGTACTTGCCAAACACCCGGTAGGCACCACGCGAACCCGCCTCCCCACCGTATTGAGCAAAGACCGCATCGGTTTCGCGGTTCCCCCCGCTGGCCGTAACCAAGCCCCCCTTGGTGTCCGCGGCGCTCTTGGTGATGATATTGATCACGCCATTCACCGCGTTGGCCCCCCAAACCGTTCCCCCAGGCCCTCGGATCACCTCGATCCGCTCAATATTCTCCGGCGCAATGTCCAGCTGGTCCCAGAACACGCCCGCGAAGCTGTTCACATAAACCGTCCTGCCGTCAATCAGCACCAACACCTTGTTCGAATACAAATTGTTAAAACCGCGGATCGTGATCGCCCACTGGTTGGAGGCGATCTGCGCGACCTGCACCCCCGGCACCATCCGCAACAGGTCCGGAATATTGGACGCTCCGGACCGCCGTATGTCCTCCTGCCCGATGACAAAAACCGCCGCACCGGTCTTCGAGAGCGTTTGCTCCTTCTTGGAGACCGAGGTCACCTCAATGTCCATCAGCTCCTCCAGACTAGCGGAGGAAAGATTCTTTGGAGTGGCGGGAACCTGCCCGCGAACCCCGCCCGAGAAACAGCACACGGTCAACAAACAGACCGCCAGCCTTCCAAACCAGTTCATAGGGCATACTCCTTGCTTCTTGAAAATGCGCGCTTCAGGCTTTCTATCTGGAAAAGTCTCGCAACCGCCTCCGCCGGAACAGGTTCGGAGAAATAGAACCCCTGGACGCGCGAACAACCCAGCCAAGTCAATGTCTGCAACTGCTCCTTGGTCTCCACGCCCTCGGCGATCACGTCCATTCCCATCGATTTCGCCAGATCCACAATCGTCCGGACAATCTCCCAACTTTCCTCGTTCTTCCCAAGGTCGTTTACGAAGGAGCGGTCGATCTTCACCGTCTCAAACGGCAGACGGCTCAAATAGCTCAGCGAAGAGTAACCGGTTCCGAAATCGTCGATCTCCAGTCCGACTCCCAGCTCCTTGAGCCGCCTCAGGGTGTCGATTGTTTCCTCCGGATTCCCCATGACCGCACTCTCGGTAATCTCCAGCTTCAGGGTTCCGGGAAGCAATCCGCTCTCCGCGAGTGCGCGCTCCACGTCCTCCACCAGCCCGGAGGCCGCCAATTGCTTGAAAGACACGTTCACGGCGATACTCAGGGGTGGCTCCATCGCATACTCCTTTTGCCACACCGCCATCTGACGGCACGCTCTGGAAAGCACATGCAGTCCAAGGGGAACAATCAAATCCGTCTCCTCGGCGATGTGGATGAATTCGCCCGGCGAAACAAGTCCCCTTTGCGGATGGTTCCAGCGGATCAGCGTCTCGCAGCCCGTGATGCGGCTGGAGGCTACCGAAAACTGCGGCTGGAAGTAAAGTGCAATCTGCTCGGAATCGACCGCACTCCGCAGCTCGGTCTCGATCTCAAGGCGCGCAATGGCCTTCTCGCGCATCCCTTCGTCAAAGACCTCGAACCGCGCCTTCCCGGCCGTCTTGGCGTAATACATGGCGGTGTCGGCGTTGCGCAGCATCTGGTCGCCGGATTCCGTGCCGTTGCCGATCGCGATTCCAATGCTCACGCCGGCAAACACCTGACGCCCGGAAATCTGAAACGGTGCCGCCAAGGCCTGCAGGACCTGCTCGGCCACCAGCGTCGCCTCCACAGGCTGGCTAATCCTGTTGAGCAGGATCGCGAACTCGTCGCCACCCAACCTAGCCAGGATTGCGGAGCCGAATGGACCAGCCACCATTCCGGCAGGCTGGGTTGTTTTCATCAGCCGGGCCGCGATTTCCTCCAACAGGTCGTCACCCGCCGCGTGGCCCAAACTGTCGTTCACCAGCTTGAACCGATCCAAGTCGAGAAACAACACCGCAAATCGGAATTCCTGCCGCTTGGCGGATTCAATGACACTGTCCAACCGGTCCAGGAAGTACAGGCGGTTCGGCAGACCGGTCAGCGGGTCCGCAATCTTCCCGGCGGTAATGTCCGTCTGCGACCCGGCCATCCGGACCGCCACCCCGGACTCGTTCCGCACCGCAATACCCCGGCTCAGCATCCAGACATAGCTGCCGCTCTTCTGGCGCATCCTGTACTCGCTGACGAACTCCGCCGTGGTGCCCTTGCGGTGCGCGGCGATCTCAGACTGCACCCTCTCCCGGTCGGAGGGGTGGATGTGGGAGAACCATTCCTCGGGACTCTTCCAGCTCTCCTGGCCGGAGAAGCCCAGCATTTCGTTCCACCGGGGTGAAAAGTAGATTTCCCCGGTGGCAAGCTTCCAATCCCAAAGCCCGTCGTTGGCTCCGCGTGCGGCCAATGCGTAGCGTTCCTCGCTTTCCCTCAGGAGTTCCTCAGCCTCGCGCCTTGCCCGCTCCTGCTGCTCGATCTGAGTGAGCATGTTGTTGAAGGATGCCACCAGAAAGCCAATCTCGTCGTTGGCATGCGGCTTGGCCCGCGCCGAGTAGTCCCGTGTCCTCGAAACCTGCCGCGCCACCTCTGAAAGGTCCGCAATCGGGTCGATGATGGACCGCTGCATCCGGGTACTCAGCAGCAGCGCCAATCCCAGGGACACCAACAGCGCCACGCTCACAATACCGCTGTACCGCTTCAGTCGGGAATCCACGTCCACTGTGCTGGCAGTCAGGACAACTTCCCCGATCCGCTCGCCCGAAAGCCGGATCGATTGCGCCACTTGGAATTCGCCTTCGGATGTGTAGATGCCGTCTCGGGGAGGGGCCTTGGCCGGACGTGGAGCGCTGGAATTGCGGCGGAACCACGCGAACAGGCGACCCGTTCGGTCGTAGATTGCAGCCTCCACCAGATTGGGATCCGCGCGCAGGGCGGTCAGCGTATCCGTGGCGGCTTTTTCGTCATTGAAACTCAGCGCCGCGGTGCTGCTGTCGGCCACAATGGCCGCCTGCGCCGCAAGCGCGCGCTTCGCCGCTTCATGGGATTCGAAGCGCTCATAGCCGAACAGGAAAACGCCCGCCAACAGCAGCGCGAAACTCCCGCTGAGCACAACAACAAACGAGAGCTTGGAGCCAATCGAACTATCGCCAAAGCGCGAGAGGAGTTTCATCCCGGCATTCCCCGGAGAGATCCAGTACGGCAGCCCGTAATCGTTTCAGTGATAAGACTGCCCTCGTCCAATGGTATCAGGATTTTTGGGTGCCGAGCGCGACTATTCCATCGGTTTTATACGTACAACCAGGTCAAATCCAGCGTCAAAAACCTACCTTCACCGCAGATGGCTTGGCGTCGGACGCAGATTCCAGTCCGGATCCGAGCCCAAGGTGGCGTTGACTTCCTCCAACGACCCGAAGAAACCCGCAAAACGTCTGTCCAGCCCCCTCGGGAGGCGCAGCGTCGGGTTGAAATCCCGGTGCCGGAACTGCCCAAACATCCCGACCACAGCCGTGCCCATCGGCCTGTATTCATGCGTGCCCCGGGCCCAAGCCAGCCCTCCCGGCGCGTCGATCCATACGGCAAATCCCATCTTCAGGCTCTAGGTTACCGCGCCGGAGGGGCCGACGGAAAACTCAAGCCAACGCTTGACAATTGATTCCGGGAAGCGGATACTTAAGCCTGCGCTAAATCATTTTGGATCCTCCATGCCGCCACCCACCATCCACCACACATTCGTACTGCAACGCAGCTTTGCAGCCTCGCCCGACCACGTCTTCGCAGCCTTTGCCGACCCAGCCCAAAAACGCCGCTGGTTTGCCGACGGCTTCCCCAGCCACGACGTCCTGTCCTTTGAATTGGACTTCCAAGTCGGAGGCGTCGAGAGGATCGTTTACCAATTCAAGGAAGGCACGCCATTTCCAGGCACCCTCATGGCCTTGGAAGGCCGCATCCTCGAAATCGTCCCCGGCTCCCGCGTCGTAAGCGCATCCAGCATGGCAATGGCGGGCAGGATCTTCTCGGCATCCCTCGTCACCGCTGAAATCGTACCGACCGAATCCGGAACCGACCTGATCCTCACCCACCAGGGAGCATTCTTCGAAAACTCTGACGGACCGGACGGCCGTCAAGCCGGTTGGGGGAAGCTTCTCGACCACCTCGAAACCATCCTCGCCGCATAAGTGCATGGAAAATCCGCAGTCCAATGTCGCACTGGTGTTTCAAGCCCTCGGCGATCCCACCCGCCGAACCATTCTCGAACATCTCGGCAACGGACCGGCATCCGTCTCCGGTCTGGCCGCACCGCTCGGAATCACACTGGCCGCAGTGGTCCAACACGTCCAAGTTCTGGAGGAAAGCGGGCTAGTTCGCACCGAGAAGACCGGCCGCGTGCGGATTTGCACCATCAACCCGGCCGGACTCGCGGTGGCAGAGCAGTGGCTTCGGGCGCGGCGACCCGTCTGGGAAGCCCGGTTGGATCGGCTGGGGGACCTGCTCGCCGAAGCACCGGTCAAGCCGTCTGCGTAGCGGCCCGAGCCCGCTTCTGCGGCACCAGGATCGGCCTGGGACGCGGTAGCGGCTCCGACCGCCATGCGCTCCACAATTCCCGCATGCGCCGCATATAGGCCCGTGGCTTTTGTTGATACAGGCGCGTCGCCAGCGCCAGGGCCGTGCCCCTGAGTTCCTTCCGGGCAATTTCCACCAACGGAATCAGTTCCGAATCCGGCCCGATCCTGACCTCCAACACCGCAAGGTCGTGGTCGTCGCCCAAGCACTCCTGCAGGTCCCTGAGACTCGCCTCGCGGGCCGCAAGCACCTGCGGACGAACGATTTCCAGCAACCGGATGTGGTACCAGTGATCCTTCACCCGCTTCCGCAGCTCATGGAAATTTTGTACCGAGGGATCGGCCTTCACGCGCTCCAAATTCCGCCGCGCCTTCCGGTAGGTCGCCTCGAACCCGGCTTCGATCAGGTCGAAATCCACTTTGCCGAAGCGCCAGAAATTCACTAGCCGCAATGTTTTCGAAAGCGTTGCAGTGGCTGCGGCGATTGGATCCGTAACATTTCCGTCCGCGACAGCCGCCCCAAGCACCATCAAATCCGAGCGCATGGAACTCACCAACTCCGCTGACAGCCCGTGCGGATAGCGTGCCAGTAGGGTATCCACCGTCTTCACAACAACATCGGCGTCCCGCAGTTGTGCCAACTCCCGCGCGGCATCGCGCAATGCGGCGTTGTCCCGCGCACCGCCAACGCCCAAACCGGACCCCAACAACCGGATGATGGCGCGAACCTTCTTGATAGACTTCCGTACCTCGTGGATCGCCTCGGCCTTGGCCTCCGGTGACGACGGCACCACCTCGCCCGTCAAAGCCTTCAGACCCGCGCGAAGCTCTTCCCGGACTACACGCCGAAGCCCGTTCGCGAGAGGTTCCTCGCGTGTCAGACGGTACGGCATTATTTCAATTTCTCCCTAAGGAGCATGACGATAGTATGACAAATCTAAAGTGCGGAAGGAATCAGGCGCTTTCTGACCGCGTACAGGATCAGATCGGCAGTCGAGTGCAGATCCAGCTTTCGCAAAATGTTGCCCCGGTGCGTTTCAACCGTAGTGGTGGAAACGTTCAACAGCGCCGCGGCCTCCTTGTTGCTCTTGCCCTCGATTAGAATTTGCAGGAGTTCGCGCTCGCGCGCAGTCAACAGGTCGTAGCTGTCTTCCAGCCCCCGTGACGCCAATTCCCGTACATGGTCCTCCTGGAGAAGTTTGGCAATCCGCCCGGCAACGAACGGACGCCCCGCCGCCGCCGCACGCACCGCCGCCGGAATATCCTCGCGCGGCCCATCCTTCAACAGATAACCCCTCGCCCCGGCCTTCAGCGAACGAAGCACATAACTCTCGTCCATGTGCATGCTCAGCATGATGACGCCAATCCTCTGGTTCGCCATCAGAATCCGCCGGGCCGCTTCGATTCCCGTCAACCCGGGCATCGCCACATCCAGAACCGTCACATCCGGCACCTGCTCCGCCGCCATTTCAACGGCTTGCAAACCGTCGCAGGCCTCGGCGACAACACTCATTCCGGGTTGACGTTCCAGCAGTGCGCGGAGACCTTCCCGCACAATCGCGTGGTCGTCCGCAAGGAGAATTCTGATCGGATTCATATCGTGCCCAAACTGTGTCCCAAAATAAAAAACCCCTCCTACTGCAACCCGTTTAGCGGAGGATGATGGCCGTTTTGATTTGACGATCGCACCCGAATGCTTTCGTCACGGTCCGCCACCCCTATCGCCGACGTGTTGCAGCAGAGGGCAGGTTTGAGTACTACCGATTCGGACTTAGAATAGCAAACGCAATGCCATACTCCCAAACCTGCAAATTGTTGATTCCATGGAGACGCTCGAAACAGGCCACTGGACGGGTCGTGGACACATGGGTCATGGGCGTGTCACAGTGACACAGTCCGGTCACCGGGCCAGTACCTCGTGTGTCTCATAGGAGTACGAAAGCAGCTGCGCATCCGCACTCGCCCTGCACCGGACCACCACCTGGAACGACCGCGGCCAGGTCGCGTACCCGTCTTTCACGAACCGGTCCTGCAGGTTCCGTAAGTCCCCCGCCGAGGTGAAGAAGGTCGCCGCACCATGCGTCCCCACCGAGGTCAACCCTGAAAACACAACGATCGACCGGTCTCCCTCCGCGGCGTGGTCGTTCGGAAGCACGCTGATCAACCCGAACACCTCTTGGTATTCCCCATGCGGCCCCCGTCCCGGCACAAACCGGTTCCCCGCCCGCCTACCCTGCCCAAAAATCCCCACCTGTTTGGATTCCTCGTCCCACTTGGTCGTGAACGCCGTCTTCTCCAGCAGCACACCGGCCGACTGGCTGTACCAAGGCGACCCGAACAACACCACACTCCGCCGACGCAACGCCGATAGCGGCGAACTGGCCTCCGGTAGCATCCGTGTCGGCGCGTGCAGTAGCTGCAACGTCGAGAGCACCTTCGTAACGCTCTCCACCGTACCGAGCGGCACAGCTTTTTGGACCGGCAGCATCTCCAGCTTCCCGTCCTTCGGCAGACTCCGGTAGCGGCTGAACAACGGGTACAGTTCAGACGGTGCCGGATACGACGGCGTATTCTCCGGCACGTTCCCCAAATACGGCGTCACGAGCAGGTGCAGAGGACTCGCAACGCTGACGATGATCTCCGAATCCTTTGCTAGAAAAGGGGTCCACGCAGCGACCACAGCTGGATCGGCAGCCGTCGGCTGGAGCTTGGCGATAAAGAAGGTCGCCGCCGCCGCCATCGCCGCCGCCCCAATCAGAATTCCCCGCCAGAATGCCGGATCCCGGCCCACCGGAACCGCAACAGGCGCGGGCGCTTCGGCAATCGCGGCAACAACCCCGGCAACGGGGGATGCAGGCACCTCGGGGACCAGCTCCGCGACTGCAGCCCGCACCTCGGAAAATCTCGGCGTGTACGATCCCTTCGGCAGTTCAATCCGGACGACCGAATCCGCCCCCTCGCCCGCATAAAACTTCTGCAAACGTTGCCGCAGTTCATACGCCCGCGTCCGTACCGACGAATCCTCGGTGGGCGAAAAATCCGCAGCCCGCCCCAGCGCCTTCACCCCAATCAGGTACTCCGTCAACTCCCCAGCCCTGCCCGCGATCTCCATTTCGCAGACGAAGGTCAGGAACGCGCGCAATTGCTCGGATCTCGCGAGCGATTCCCCTGTCAGGGCAGCCGCCA
>CAITMP010000927.1 GCA_903893525.1 uncultured Acidobacteriia bacterium
CGCCGACTGCTGAATGCTTGGTGCTAACGCTGCTGATCAACCCCAACGCGACCCGCGTACCCGCCTCCACGGTGTATTGGGAAGGCGGCGGCACAGCCGTGGCCACCGGCTCCTGTCCCGCCACCATACCGGTTATCAGGCACACGCAGAAAAAAGCGGAGGCAGAAGGGCGAAGAAGGAGCATCACCTCCATTCTAGGTCAATTTGCACTACTTCGGAATGTCGGCTGCGATCTGTACAGGGGGCGCGGCGGGAACGTCCAAGGGCAAGATCACCGGCCCCGGGCTGTTCTGCCCATAGGCCACCACCCGGATGTCGCTGGCTACGGGAAGGATAGCCGGAAGACGGACATTGACTTGGTACAGACCCGCATAATTGGGAGCCAACCCCGCATAGAGGACATTGGGTGCCGGTACCGGGATTCCGCCCAACACCACTTGTAGCTGAGCGGTCGGGTAGAGACTAACGGGCAAGCTGGCGATCCGGCTGGAACCGGTGTCCGGCGACACCCGCCCCAATCCTGTTACGAACAGGACGACGATCTCGCCGCCCTTCGCCGGTTTCTCAGGGGAAATTAGCGAGCCATCCAAATGCACGGCGATCCCCAGATTTCCCCTCCAAGTAAAAAAGGCGGGGGCAGCGGTATAGACCTGGACCTTCAGCAATGGCCCGGCGAGCGAGTTCCGCCCCACAAAAATAGTGAACGTCCCCTGCGCTAGTTCATACGGAACCACAAAGTTGATCTGCGTGGGCGACACATAGATCAACCCGGCAATGAGGCCTCCCATGACAACCGAGACCCCGTGCATTGACGTCGGAAGCGAACCGGCAGTCAGACTGTACGCGGGAACGGATGACGTTTCAAACGCCAGTTCGGTCCCATAGATCGTCGCGAGACCGTTTGGAGCCAGATAATTGGGGGTCTGGGTCGCCGTATTGACGATCGAATCGACGGTATAGCTGGGGTTCCCGCCCCACGCGGAGGGCGGCAGCGCCGAAAACGCGCAACCAAGGATGAGCCAGCAAGCATGTTTGCACCCGCGCCGAAGGTCCATGTCAATATTTTGCCGCCGATCGGCAAAACAATCTATTCCCCAGTGTCGAAAAGGGTGGTAGGACGAACCGCCAGCACGGCGTCGATGGCCTTCCTCGCGATGCCTCCGAGGGGAATCGAATGGAGATCGGCGACTGGAAACCACATCCCGTCCACTGGCAGCTCGCAATCGCCGGATCCGTGCCACTTTTCCCTGACCGATACCGAATACCGGTCATTGACGATCTGGTGGGCGAATACTGCCACTGGAACTCCCCCCTGGGCCCCGTCGCAAGGCGGCGGCTCCCAAAAACCCGCCAGCCGGCTTTCGCCGTGATCGCGACGCACCAAAAACACCTCGCCCCCCCCAACCCCGCCCTTCCGGAGCAGAATCGTTAGTCCGAGTTCCCGACGCTTGGCCTTCGGACGCGCCGAGCGCACGGGAAGCGAGCCCTGAACGCCCGTGGCGTAGCCTTCGCAATACGCGGATACCGGACAAAGCGCGCACCGGGGAGACACAGGAGTGCAAATAGTGGCACCCAGCTCCATCATGGCTTGGTTGAAATCGCCGGGACGAGCCCGGTCCAACAGGGATTCGGCCAAGGCTGAGAGCCGCTTTCGGGTCTCGGGCGATTCCGATGGCGCGCCATCCGCCGACAACCGGCTCGTCACCCGGATGACGTTGCCGTCCACGGCGGCATGGGGCAATCCAAGGGAAATGCTTGCCACGGCGGCGGCCGTGTACGGACCGGCTCCGGGCAGTGCGAGAATCCCGGCATAGCCTTCGGGAATGCCGGTTTCAACCACTTTCCGGGCCGCCTTGTGCAGGTTCCTCGCGCGGCTGTAGTAGCCAAGTCCGCTCCATGCGGCCAGCACGTCTGCCTCGACCGCCGCAGCCAAGGCATTCACGGACGGGAAGCGTCCCAGAAACCGAAGGTAGTGCGGAATCGCCGCCTCGACACGCGTCTGCTGCAGCATCACCTCGGAGATCCAGACACGGTAGAAGTCCGTGGACTGACGCCACGGAAGGTCCCGCCGTCGACTTTCGTACCAAGCCAGCAAGCGTTTCCGGAAGCCTTCCGGGTCCGATTCGACCGCGATCCCCTCCGCCACTAGTCCCCAAGCACCGAAACAAACTCCGCGACCACGCGGAACCGATCAGGGGACAATTCGAACCCGTCAAATTCACGATTCAAAGGCTCAAGGCGGACAGAAGTGTGCGACCAGCTGTCGTCCGGGTCCGAAACCGCCTTGCGGCTAGTATACTTTTTCACCGTGTACCGGCTGGCATAATCGGTCTCGTCGAAAAGCTCCACCAAGAGCAACCTGCCCTGACGGCTTCCCGCCACTCCATGCCGGAATACGCAGACGGACCCGTCGGGAATCCTGGGCTCCATGGACCGCCCCACCACACGTGCGGCGAACATGTCCTGAGACACCCTAAGCCCGTCCGGAATCCGGATCCACGCGCAGCCTTCGTCCGCATCGGCATCCAAGCCCACTGGGGCAGCGTTCCCGTAGGACTCCCCGAACTTCGTCGCCGCCGCCTGAAGTTCATAGAAAGGAAGATGGGTATTGAAACGCCCGATCCGACCGTCCACGTGCAGATCAAACAACCGGTCGGTCTCCCGCCGGGGCCCCAGTCCGCAGGCCACCTCAACCCGGTCTCCGATGCGCAGGAACCCCGAAAGCGAATCCTCCAGCAATTTGAACACGACCCCGGCACCGCCCTCGCCGGCCTTGGCCTCCAAGTCCGGTCCCAGGAATTCCAGAACGTCGCGCTCTTGCTCGTCCAACTCGCAGCCGATCAACGACTCAATGTCCGCACCGGAGCGCAGGCGCAGAAACAGGCGGTCAACCGACTTATCGGCAAGCATCACCCCGAGGGGCATGGGGGGAAAGCCCGGAAGCGCAACTTCCAGCAGGGACCATTCCGCCATCGCGGGGATTCCCCTGCGCGGCTGGCCGAACGGAATGACATTCGCAGGCACTTTTCCAGACTCCCTCATTCATGTTACAGCGCTCCGAAACAACCTCAAAGTCCGTTGAAATGCAAAGGGTACTACCACCGTCCAACCGAATGCCGGTTCCGCCCCAAGCGGAATACACCTGTGAGCGGCCCGCACATTGATGAAACGATGGAAGTCCGCTAGAATGAAGGATTCATCGAGGTGCGCGTCAGCGTGCAAAGGGAAAGGCGCGGGACCAAAGGGGAATACCCGGAGGGGGAAAGCCCAGGGGGAAGACCCCGGTCGCGCGTCCGGTGGAAAGGAAACAGGTTTTCATGATTTCAATCAGGCCCTTGCGCCTGACCCGCGTTCTTGTTTGCCTCGGCGGCCTTTCGGCCGCCGCGACTTTGGCGTCCGCCTCTCCACAGGCGGCGGCACCCCAAGCGGCGCAGGCTGCCCAGCAGGGCGTTGCCGCGCCGCAGCAGGCCCAGCCCCAGAGGCCGGCACCTCCCATCCAGCAGGCCAACCCGTTCGAGAATGTGCCGCAGGTATCTGCACCGAGGCCGGCTGAACCGGCACCGGCTGGCGCGCCAGCACTTGGAGCCCAAGCGCCGGGAGCCCAGGCACCGGGCGCGGTCGCCCAGCCCCAGTTCGAGCAGCCCAAGACAGTCGCCCCCGGCGAACCCGCCGCAGGTCCCGCGGTTGCCGAGAACGTCATTGAGTCCATCCAGTTCCGCGGTGCCCGCCGCGTCCCCCAGGACACGCTCCGCGCCATGATCTTCACCAAGACCGGCGACGTCTACAGCGACGAGGGCCTGCGCCGCGACTTCATGGCACTCTGGAACACCAACCGCTTCGACGACATCCGCCTCGAAAGTGAAAAAGGCGACCGCGGCGGCGTGATCCTGACCTTCGTGGTCGTCGAACGCCCCGTGATCCGCGACATCAAGTACGAGGGCCTGAAATCGGCCTCCACCTCCGACGTCCTCGACCGCTTCAAGGAACGCAAGGTCGGCCTCGTCGTCGAATCCCAGTACGACCCGAACGTGATCAACCATGCCGCCGTCGTGCTGAAGGAACTCCTCTCCGAACGCGGCCACCAGTTCGCCACCGTCAACCCGGACCTCCGCCGCATCCCCCCGGCCTCGCTAGAAATCGTCTTCCAAGTCGACGAGGGCCCCAAGGTCAAGGTCGGCAACATCACCATCCTCGGCAACGAGGCCTTCAGCCGCCGCCAGGTGGTGCGCGCGATGAAGAACCTGAAGCCCATCGGGATCCCCTACTCGCTATATCTGGAAGAAATTTTCTCCAAGACCTACGACTCCGAAAAGCTGGAAGAGGACAAGGAGCGAATCCGCGACGCCTACCAGAAGGAAGGCTACTTCACAGCCAAAGCCTTGGAACAGAAGGTGACGCTGCGCAAGACCGGAGGTGCGCTCGGCCAGTGGCACATCCCGCTGATCAAGGAAAACAAGGTCGGCAACGCGCAGGACATCGCCCTGCCCGTGGAGGAGGGCCAGCGCTACTACTTGGCCAAGCTGGATTTCCAAGGCGTCAAACTCTTCCGGTCCACCGAATTCCTTGCCCGGCTTTTCCAAATGCCGCAGGGCGGCGTCTTCTCCACCGAAAAACTGCGCAACGGCATTAAGAACCTGACCAAGGTCTACAGCCAGTTCGGCTACATCGATTACGTCGGCGAGCCCCAGATCGACATAGAGCCCGGCACCAACAAGATCGACCTCACCGTGAACGTGGATGAAGGCAAGCAGTTCTTCGTCCGCCGCATCGAATTCAGCGGCAACACCACCACGCGCGACAAGGTCATCCGCCGCGAAGTCCTGATCGACGAAGGCGACGTTTACAACTCAACCCTCTGGGACGCCAGCATCCTGCGCCTGAACCAGCTCGGCTACTTCGAAACGCTCAAGGAAAACGAGGCCTATACCCTCAACCGCAATCCCGGCACCAACACTGTCGATATCAACCTGAAGGTCAAGGAACGCGGCAAGAACTCGATCAGCCTCAACGGCGGCGTCTCCGGCATCTCCGGCACGTTCGTCGGCATGAACTATTCCACCAACAACTTCCTGGGCTTGGGCGAAACGCTCAGCCTCGGCGCGCAGGTTGGCACGCTCACCAACGACGTGAATATCGGCTTCACGGAGCCGTACCTGTTCGACCGGCCTCTCCAAGCCGGCATCTCCGTCTACCTCCGCCGGTTCAACTACAACCAAGGCCGCCAAGTTTCCCTGCTTTCCGGCACGAACGTCACCGGCTTCTACAATTCGCTGGGCAGCGCGAACGTCCTGAATTACATCCAAAACTCCAAGGGCATCGCGTTCTCCGCCAGCTACCCGATCAAGCGGAGTTTCGCCCGCCTCGGCCTCTCGATCGGATACGACGATTCCAGCATCATCACCAAGTCGACCGGCGCGGCCACCTACTTCACCTACCTGAACTACCGGGGCGTGGAAGGGCCGAACTCGCTCAACGGCATCAAGACTTTCAGCGTCACGCCGTCCTACACGTTCAACTCCAAGAACAACTACCAGAACCCGACCGGCGGCAAGAGCATCTTCTTCAGCCTGCAGGCCTCGGCCAGCGTCCTGGGAGCAAATGTGAACATGGTCCGTCCAACGTTCGACGGGCAGTACTACCACGTTAGTCCCAAGTGGCACAAAAACGTACTGGCTTTCCACTTGACCGCCTCGACCATGTTCGGCTACGGCGGCAAGGTGGTTCCCCCGTTCTCGCGTACCTTCATGGGTGGCGAAAACGATGTCCGCGGATTCCAGTTCTACTCCATTACGCCTGTCGCATACATTCCCAGCAACGCCAACGTCAACGTGCTCAACCCCGACGGCAGCCAGCGCAGCCAGAAGACACTGATCAACGGCTTCCTGACCTCCACGGCGGTCGTGCAAAGCGCTCCGATTTACCAGATCAACACGCCCGGCGGCGACACCCAGGGCATCTTCAACTTCGAGTACCGGATCCCGGTCTTCGGACCGGTCACTCTGGCCCCGTTCCTGGATGCCGGCCTCAACAAGGTTCTCTTCCCGAGCCAGTTGCGCGTCAACCAGGGCCAGATCGACCTGCTGAACGCCACCTATCCGCAGGCGGCATTCTCCAACCGCGTGAAGATCGCCTCGGGCACACAGGCCGTCCGCACCTCAACCGGTGTCGAACTGCAGGTGGTCCTGCCGATCGTGCAAGCACCTTTCCGCATCTATTGGGCCTACAACCCGGTTGTGCTGCAGCAGTACCTGCAGCCGCCGGTTGTCCTGGACCGGTCGATGTTCCCGAACCAGACGACGTTTGTGAACGCGATCACGAACTACTCGCCGGCATACCCGTACTACGAAAAGAAGAGCACATTCCGGTTCACCATCGGACGTACCTTCTAGTTTCCGATAGCATTTCCCGATAGCAAGAAGGACCGCGGATAGCGGTACAATTTTACGAGGCCGGACTGCCATGGCAGTGTTGCGGTTCTCAAAGGAGCAAACGAGTTGAAAAGAATTATCACCCTCCCGGCGCTGGGGCTGCTGTGCGGCCTCTTCCTGGCTGCGCAGGCCCAGAAGATCGCCGTTATTGACATGCAGGGTGCCCTGCTGGCCACCAAGGACGGGCAGGCCGCGGCCGCCGAGCTGAAGGCCAAGTTCGGCCCGAAGGAAGAGGATTTCAACAAGCGCCAGCAGCAGTTGGCCGCCAAGCAGGAGCAGTACCGCAAGGCCGCCAACACGATGAGCGAGGAAGCCAAGGCTTCCGCAGACCGCGACATCCAGAACATGCAGCGTATTCTGCAGCGCGATGCGGATGACGCCAAGACCGACTTCCAAGCCGAGGAAAGCCGTCTCCTGGGCGGCATCATGCAGAAAATGCAGGCCGTGATGAACAAGTACGCCGCCGACAATAAGCTGTCCATGATTGTCGACATGTCCAGCCAGCCCAACAACCTGCTTTTCGCCGACCAAGCGTCGAACATTTCGGCACAGGTCATCGCTGCCTACGACGCAGCAAATGGTGGCGCGACCTCCGGCGGTGCCGCTCCCGCAGCGCCGAAGCCCGCTGCGCCCGCAGCGGCACCTGTGAAGCGCCCGGCTCCGGCGACACCGGCAAAACCGTAACGAACAAGGACCCACAAACGTGAAGAGAACCATCATTCAGGTTTTGATCGTGGCCTCGATCTCGGTTGGGTTGGCCTGCGCGCAGCAGAAAGTCGGCGTCGTCGACATGCAGAGCGCGCTGATCTCCACCAAGGACGGCCAAAAAGCCGTCACCGAGCTTCGCGCCAAGTTCGGCCCCAAGGACCAGGACCTGCAGAAGCGGACCCAGGAACTGACCGCCAAACAGGAACAGTACCGCAAGACGCAGAACACCATGAGCGAGGCCGCCAAGGCTTCCCTCGAACGCGACATCGATTCGCTCAGCAAGGCTTTGCAGCGCGATTCCGACGACGCCAAGCAGGACATGGAAGCCGACCAGCAACGCATGATCCAGGAGTTGGGCGCGAAAATGATGCAGGTCATCAACCAGTACGCCACCGACAACAAGTTTTCGATCATCTTCGACGACAGCGGCCAGCCGAACAACATCCTCTACGCGTCCACGGCAATAGAAGTGACCCGTGACGTGATCGCGCTCTATGACAAGGCTGCGGCTGTGACGCCGCCGTCCGCACCACCGGCAGCGGCTCCGAAACCCGCAGCTCCGAAACCGGCACCACCCAAGTAGCAAAACAGGAGTACCATGGGTTTGGGAGGTCCGCACATGACGCGAATGGCAGCAGGGCTTTTTCTTGCAGCAACGGCGTGTTTGGCGCAGACCCCCAAACCGGGCCCCACTCCCCGGCCAGCAGTTTCTCCGGCCCCCCTTCCAACCATGGGTGCACTTGGTGGCTCATACGCCTCCGTGGGTATCAGCCGCCCCTTGGGCGGCATTGCGCCACCCTCCGGCCCCGGCGGGGTCTCCCGACAAGGCAAACCGGCAACGCCGGCTACCGGTTACCGCTATGTCGGCCCGATCTACTACGTACCGAATGCATCGGACTTGGCCCAGTACGAACAGGCGAACCCCGCGCCGGTCCAGTCCGCGTGGCAACCCCCTTACTCCCAGCCGGCTTACTCCCAGTCCTACCAGCCACCGGCCCCCCAGCCGGTTATCATCAACCAATATTTCGGTTCATCCAAAAGTCCGGACCAAGTCCAAGCCCCTGTCGCCATCGATGAAACCCCGCAACCGCCCGCACTAAACTACCTGATCCAGTTCCGGGACCGAACGGTCATTCAAGTGGTGGCCTACTGGGTGGAAGGCGATACCCTGCACTACATCACCGCGCCGAACACCCACAATCAAGCGTCCCTGAGCCTGCTCGACTTGGACAAGACCGCCAAACTGAACGACGCCCCCGTCCGCTAGGGCCGTTCCCATCCCCAGCAAATTTTCCGTATCAACCCTATAAAGCATTTTTGTCATACTCCCGATAAGAGGATGTAGGAAAATAGCTTAAGTCCCGGATGCAAAAATACGACCTCATCGTCATCGGTTCCGGCCCCGCCGGACAGAGAGCCGCGATCCAAGCCGCCAAAGCTGGAAAGCATGTTGCACTTGTGGAGCGCAGGGAGGTGATTGGAGGAGCGTGCATCAACACCGGCACAATTCCCAGCAAGACCATGCGCGAAGCCGTCCTGCACCTGTCTGGGTACATGTACCAGTCGGTCTACGGGATGAACTACCGGGTGAAGGAAAAGATTTCGATGGCGGATCTGTCCTTCCGGGTCCAGCACGTGATCAAAACCGAGATTGATGTCACCCAGGCCCAGCTATCCCGCAACAACATCGACATGTTGTCCGGCGTGGCAAGCTTCATCGATCCCACCCATGTGGCCGTGGAAAATACGCGCGGACGCACGGAAATCGAGGCACCGTATGTGATCATCGGGACCGGAACAAAGCCGGCCGCCTCCGGACGGGTGCCGATCAACGGCGTCACCATCATCAACAGCGACCAAATCCTGTAGATGCCCGAGATCCCGCGCACCCTGATCGTGGTCGGCGGCGGCGTGATCGGCGTGGAATACACGTGCATGTTCGCCACCCTCGGGGTACGCGTAATCCTGGTGGAGAAACGTCCCAGGCTTCTCGAATTCGCCGATGCCGAAATGGTGGAAGCGCTTTCCTACCACCTGCGCGACAGTCGTGTGACGCTTCGCCTGAATGAGGAAGTGGAAAGCGTTGAGGAGTCTGCAGGCGGGGCCGTGGTGGCCAACCTGATGAGCCGCAAGAAAATTTCCGGCGATGCGTTGCTTTACGCAGTCGGGCGCTCCGGCAATGTGGACGAATTGAATCTGGCGGCTGCCGGAATCGAGGCTGACAACCGGGGACGTATCCCGGTCGATGCCGATTTCCGCACCAAGCAACCCAATATCTTCGCAGTCGGCGACGTGATCGGCTTCCCGAGCTTGGCGTCCGTCTCCATGGAACAAGGCCGGATCGCGGCGGGCCGGGCGTTCGGAATTCCGCTCCAGTCCAATCCCGAAAACTACCCCTACGGAATTTATACGATCCCGGAAATTTCCTTCATCGGGAGGACGGAGGAGCAGTTGACCAACGACGACGTCCCCTACGAGGTCGGCGTGGCCTACTACCGTGAGATTGCCCGCGGCCAGATCCGCGGCGATACCACCGGGCGCCTCAAGCTGATCTTCCACCGCGAATCGCACAAACTGCTCGGAGTGCATATCATTGGCGAGGGAGCCAGCGAATTGCTCCACATCGGGCAGGCCGTGATGATCCTTGGCGGCAAGGTGGATTATTTTGTGGATACCGTCTTCAACTATCCAACCTTGGCGGAATGCTACAAGGCCGCTGCATTCAACGGGCTCAACAAGCTCAGCCGTTTCTAGCTTCCGGGAGTAGGACTCAATGACGCAGGATATTGTCGGTGTGGTCGCGGCAGGCAATCTCTCCGCGGGAATAGTGCACGACGGTCGGCTGGTATCTCCCGTGCGCCTATTTCCTGCGCCTGAGGAGGAATCAGAGCTGCCGGTCGAGCAGCAGCACCAGTCGGTTCTCGCCACCATGCCGATGGAGGCGATCGCCGACATGATCGCCGAAATGGTGGCCGGACTCTGTATCGACACCGGTCGCGACCCCGTTGCGCTCGGGTTGGGGTTTCCCGGCGTCATCCGCGACGGAGTCGTAGAGGATTCCCCCAACCTGAAGCAGGTCAAGGGCAGCCGCATTACGGACGCCGTCGCATTGGCACTGGCCGGTGTCGGGTTGAGAATCCCGGTCCAGGTGTTCAACGATGCGGCGGCCGTGGCTGCGGGCTTGGCCACCATGCGCGGCCGAACCGAACGGCTCACGCGCGTTTGGACCCTCGGAAACGGTGTCGGATTCGGCAGGTATCCGGTTGTGGACGGCATTTGGGAGGGAGGCCACACCGTCGTGTCGCTGGACCCCAGGGAGACGTTCTGCGGGTGCGGCGGCAAGGGCCACCTCGAAGGCATCGTGGGCAACCGGGCAATGCGCCTGCGGTTTCTGGACCTTGAGCCGGAGGAGATTTTCGAGCGCGCAGCCTACGGGGAAGCCCGGTGCGTGGATTTCGAGAAACTCTGGCACCGCGCGATCGCGGCTGCGTCCGCCACCAGCATCCACCTCGACGGGCCCGGCCGGTTCTTCCTCGCAGGTCCCAACGCCGGGTACGTGAAAATCGGCCTGCTGAACCAGTACCTGCACGAAATGGTGACGATGTCGCCGTTGCAGGGCAGCGTGTTTGAAGTGGTCACATCGGGAATTGAGATTGCGATTGTAGGCTCGGCGGTGAACGCGGCGCGCGCGTTGGCCGAGTCCGTGCGATAGTCGGATTTGGCTGCGATTCCCCATCTCCAGCTTCCGGTTGCGGCCCAAGGTCTTCTCGGCGCGCTTTCGGCCTTGGCTCTTGTTTGGGACCTGCGCGAACGCCGGATTCCCAATTGGCTTTGTTTGTGCGGTGTCGCAGCTGGATTGGCGTGGAACACCGTGTCACCGTCTGGCGGCGGTACATTGGCCGCGCTCGAAGGCTTGGCTGCCGGTTTTGCCCTCTACCTGCCCCTTTACCTTGTGCGGGCGCGCGGGGCCGGGGACGTGAAGCTGTTGGCTGCAGCCGGGGCGATCATCGGACCCATGAATTGCCTGTGGCTGTTCGTCCTGGTTTCGCTGGCTGGGGGTGTGGTCGCGCTGGGGCTTGTGGCCGTAAAAGGCCGCCTGCGCCGAACGCTTTTCAACGTCGGCTGGATCCTGCACGAACTTGCGCATGGCAGGGCCCCCCACAAGGCGGGTCCAGAGTTGGATGTGCGGTCAACCGAGGCGCTGCGCCTACCCCACGCCATTCCAGTCGCATGCGGTGTGGCCGCACTGGTCTGGATGGCGCGCCACAGTCGGGGTTATTAGGAAGGGCGGTAGGTGGCGGACTGGATGTCCGTCTCCCAAACCTTCACTTCGGCAACTTCCACCGGGTTGTCCAGCTTGAGCGTCTTCACTAGTTCTTCGTGGAAGAACCACGCCATGTTCTCAGCGGTGGGGTTTAAGACAGTGAAAGGCTCCACATCGTTGATGAAGACGTGGTCCAACTGCTCCGAAATGCCGCGCAGGACCCGCTTCAGTTCGGTGAAATCAACCAGCATCCCGACGGAATCCAGTTTCTCCCCCCGCAGCGTGATCTGCACACGGTAGTTGTGGCCGTGCACGTTCTCGCACTTGCCGCGGTAGTTGCGGAGGGCGTGCCCCGCCGCAAACGTATGTTCCACCGACACTTCAAACATCGACAGCTTTTTTCTCCAAGTAAAGACCCTAAGGCCAATACCAAGGATAACGCGTTCCGGCTGACGGCTTAAGCCCGTTGGCACGCGAAGTGCATACACTGGAGTCATGACGACACCCCAGCTCACTGGCCCGAGTCGTTCCTCGGCTGCCCCGCCCCACCACGGCATCCGCATTTCCCCCGCCATCCTCCAGGCCGCAGCCGCCGACGCGGAAACAGTCCTTCGCCAGCTCGAAACCACCCCCAATGGGCTGACCCTGGCGGAAGCCGCCTCCCGCACGAGGAAATTCGGCCGCAACGAGGTGGCACGGCAACGCACCGACGGCAGCTTTCTCCGCCTTCTCAAGATCGTCCGCAACCCGCTCGTTGTGCTCCTTTCGGTCCTGGCTGCAATATCGTTCGCAACCGGCGATTCCCGCGCCGGAACGGTGATGGTTGTGATGGTGCTGCTCAGCGTCAGCCTGCGGTTCTTCCAGGAAGCACGCGCCGACGAAGCCTCGGCCAAGCTCAAGGCGATGATCCACGTTACTGCCACCGTGGTGCGGGACGGCGTTGCGGCGGAGGTGCCGCTCAGCGGGCTTGTCCCAGGCGACATTGTCCACTTGGCAGCCGGGGACATGATCCCTGGCGATGTGCGCATCCTGGCGGCGAAGGACCTCTTCGTGAGCCAGGGCAGCCTCACCGGCGAATCCATGCCGATGGCAAAATCGCAGGACCGCGAAACCGGCAGCGATTCCGACCCAACAAATCTCGACAACATATGCTTCATGGGTACCAGCGTCGAGAGCGGCTCGGCCACGGCCGTGGTGGTGGTCACCGGCTCGGAAACCTATCTCGGCTGCATGGCGGAATCCCTCGCCGAAGATCGCGCCGAGACCAGCTTCGACCAAGGCTTGAACAAGTTCACGTGGCTCATGATCCGATTGATGGCCATCATGGTTCCGCTGGTTTTCATCATCAACGGACTCACCAAACACGACTGGAAGGAAGCCTTCTTCTTCGCAATGGCCGTCGCGGTCGGCCTAACGCCGGAAATGCTGCCGATGATCGTCTCCGTATGCCTCTCCAAGGGTGCCCTCGCTATGAGCCGGAAGAAGGTGATCGTGAAGCGGCTGAACGCCATCCAGAACTTCGGCGGCATGGACGTCCTTTGCACCGACAAAACCGGCACCCTGACCGAGGACCGTGTGGTGCTGCAGCGGCACTGCGATGTTTTGGGCAAGGAGTCCGACGAGGTGCTTCTCGACGGCTTCATCATCAGTACTTTTCAGACGGGCCTCAAGAATCTTCTCGACCGGGCGATTCTGGATTGCACAGATTTCCACCAGCAGGACATTGTTGCCAGCTGCAAGAAACTGGATGAAATTCCGTTCGATTTCACGCGTCGAATGATGTCGGTCCTGATGGAGGACCCAAATGGACGCGCGATCTTGCTCACCAAAGGCGCGCCCGAGGAGGTTTTCCGCCAGTGTTCGCATTTTGAACTCGACGGCAAGCTATCCCCGATGGACCCGGCCTTGATGGTGGGTCTCAGGGAAGAGTACGACAGCCTGAGCAACGACGGCTTCCGGGTGCTGGCGGTGGCGCGGAAGGAACTGCCCGGGAAGCGCCTTTGCACCAAAGACGATGAAAAGGACCTGGTCCTAAAGGGCTACGTGGCGTTTCTGGATCCGCCCAAGAAGAGCGCCACCGCCGCCATCGAAGCCTTGAAGAATCATGGGGTCGAAGTCAAGGTTCTGACCGGCGACAACCCCCTGATCAGCCGGAAGATCTGCCGGGATGTGGGATTGCCGGAAGAGCCGATGCTGCTCGGCACCGACTTGGAGAAGATGTCGGACCCCGAACTGGCCGAGGCCTCCTCAAATACGTCGCTTTTTGCCCGCCTCACTCCCGCCCACAAACAGCGCGTGAT
Organism: uncultured Acidobacteriia bacterium; assembly: GCA_903893525.1. GTDB lineage: Bacteria > Acidobacteriota > Terriglobia > Bryobacterales > Bryobacteraceae > BOG-234. The sequence continues at coordinate 13,701 of CAITMP010000927.1, forward strand.
CCGGCTGCTGCGCGAGGCTGGCCACGTCGTCGGGTTCATGGGGGACGGCATCAACGATGCCCCAGCGCTCAGAGCCGCCGACATCGGAATTTCGGTGGACACGGCTACCGACATCGCGAAGGAATCTGCGGACTTGATCCTTCTGGAAAAGGACCTGATGGTGCTGGACCACGGAGTAACGGAAGGCCGCAAAGTTTTCGCAAACATCCTGAAATACGTGCGCATGGGTGCGAGCTCAAACTTCGGCAACATGTTCAGCGTTCTGGGTGCGAGCGCCTTCCTGCCGTTCATCCCCATGGCCCCGATCCAAGTGCTGACCAACAATCTGCTCTACGATTTCTCCCAGGTGCCAATCCCGGTCGACGATGTGGATGAGGAACAGGTGGCACGGCCCCGGCCTTGGAACATCGGCGAATTGCAACGATTCATCCTCTGTATCGGCCCCATCAGTTCCGTGTTCGACTACACCACATTTTTTGTGATGCTCTGGGTCTTCCACTGCTGGGACCCGGCCCGCGCGGCGGTGTTCCAAACAGGCTGGTTCGTGGAATCGTTGATGACGCAGACGCTGATCATCCACGTGATCCGGACGAATCGCATTCCGTTCTTCCAGAGCCGCGCGAGCTGGCCGTTGATCGGCACGTCGGCGGCAATCATGGCGTTTGGAGCGTGGCTTCCGTCGTC
>CAITMP010000928.1 GCA_903893525.1 uncultured Acidobacteriia bacterium
GATCTCGCCAGCGGTCGGCTCGAATAGCTTCAACAGCAGGTCCGCCGTGGTTGTCTTCCCAGCCCCGGAAGGTCCCGCCAGCGCGGTTGTCTTCCCCGCCTCCAGTGTCAGCGTGATCCCGTGCAGTACCTCACGCTCAGGCGTATAGCCAAAATGGACGTCGCGGAACTCGATCAAGCCCGGCCCCTCCAACAGTGGGTCCCCTTGCGGCTCCAACGGCCCGGCCTCCTGCAGCTTCACGGCCCGCCGCAGGGAGGCCAAGTTTTCCTGCAGACTCACGGCCAGCCCGTTCAGCGAATCAATCGGCGAGTAGAGCCGCTCCAGATACGCCGCGAACATCACCACATCCCCCGGCGTCAACATGTGCCGCAACACCAGCCAGCCGCCATACCCCAAAATCAACGACTTGCTCAAATTGCTGATCGCCACCTGCGAGAGGTAGTATTTCTGAGACGTTCTGAGTCGGCGCAAATACACTTGGTAGGCCGCGAGCGATTTCTCCCGCAACTTCTCCTCCTCGCGGGCCTCCGCGCCGGACAGCTTCACGGTCTTCACGGCACCAATCGTGTCCGTGATGTGCGCCGAGATGTCCTCCCACATCTGGTAGTAGGGGTCCAAGTTGGCCTGCAACTGCAGCGCGGCGCGCCGGGCGAGCCAAACATAGGGAGGCAACAGGCAGACCGAAAGCAGCGCCATCTCCCAGTTCTGGGTCAGCATGATTCCACAGATGGCAACCAACCGGACCGCTTCGGGGGCAATTTGTTGGGACACGGCGTGAACCACAGGCGACACCTGGTCGCATTGGTCAATACGCCGGGCCAGTCCGGCGCTGGCTTGGTGGTTGAAGAACCGGATCGGCAGCCGCAGGACGTGGCCGAACGTGTTCACGATCAGCTTCGATTCCATGTGGCTGGCCACCAGCGACCCGAAATATGTCGCGCGCTGGTAGCAGTAGTAGGAAAGCACCGCGATCACGAACAGCAGGGCCACCGAAACCAGCAGCGTCTGCAGCGTTTGCATCGGCGTTTTGGCTGCCACCGAGGCTAGTTTGGAGGCTGCGGCTGGAACCTGTCCGACAAACATCCCGGCCACAGCGTTGATCGCGGCCCGGTAAACCAAGGGCTGCATCAGGTCCAAACCGGTGTAGAGGAAGGAAAAGAGGCTGACGATGAGGAATTGCCGCTTGTACTGCTTCGCCAGTTGGAACAATGCCCGCAAGACCCGCCGGTCGAACGGGGATTCCTGGCCTTCCGCGCGTTGCTGAGCTTCGGACCTTGCCATCGGATGAGTTCACAGCACGCGGAATGCCAAGTCGCGAAAGTTAATCCTTCAATTCCGCAATCGTCGCGCCCGCCCCGCCCTCAAACTGCGAGGCCGGGTAGAACTTCTCCACATGCGCATTCTTTTTCAGCGATTCATGCACGGCCCGCTTTAGAATCCCCATGCCGTGGCCGTGGACGATCCGCACCCGCGCCGCCGTCGCCATGAACGCGGCGTCCAGGAACCGTTCCAGGCGGTCGATAGCCTCCTCCGCGCGCTCCCCGATCAGGTTCAGCTCCTGCACTGACGGACTGAGCTCCGGTCCCGCTGTATACCGCACATTCTTCGGAAGTTTCGCAGGTTGGCCGCCGCCGGATGCGGGATAAACCTCCTCCACGTCGGCCACCGCGATCTTCATTTTCATGAAGCCCGCCTCCACCTCCAGCTGTCCGTTCCCCAGCAGCTTGCGGACCCGGGCCAAGTCGCGCAACCCCGTCACGCGGACGCGGCAACCTTCCTCAATGGCGGGAACGACACGGTCTGCTCCCGGCTGCTTGTTGCTGAGGACCTTCGACTGCCAATCCTCCCGCATTTCCCGCGCGAACCGGGACGTGTCGCGCTGGACATGCTCCAGAGCCTTCCGGCGGTCGGCGTTCTCGGCGATCTTCGCTTCCAACCGGGCGATGGTCTCAGCCGACTTTTCCTCCCAGCTCCGGCGCATCTCGTCGAAGCGCTCCTCCAAGTCGCGGATGCGGGCTTTTTCCTTGATGTCGGCGTCCAGCAGCAGACGTCGCTCGCGCGCACCCAGCTCCAACCGTGCCCGTTCCATATCCTTGCGGGCCTTCTCGGCCTCCTCCAAACGGCGGTGGAGGTCGGCAATGAGCTCGGACAGCTCGATTTCCCTCGTCGAAAGCGCGGCACGGGCCCGCTTCATGATGTCCTCGGGCATGCCCAGGCGAGTCGCGATGTCCAGACCGGCGGACTTGCCGGGCAGCCCCACCCGGAGCTGGTAGGTGGGTGCCAGGGTCTCCTCGTCGAAGCCCATGGAGGCGTTCAGGACCGATTTGGTCTTGGCCCCGTAGATCTTGAGGGCCGTCAAGTGGGTGGATGCCAGGGTACAGGCTCCCGCGCTGCGGAAGTGGTCCACCAAGGCAACCCCCAATGCCCCGCCCTCGTCGGGATCGGTGGCCGACCCGATTTCGTCCAGCAGCACCAGGGAATCCGGGGTCACATCCAGCGCCATCTCCCGCAGCCGGCCCACGTGCGCCGAAAATGTGCTGAGGCTCTGCTCGATCGACTGGTTGTCCCCGATGTCCGCCAAAATCTGCCCGAACAGCGGCAACTCGGCGGCGGTGCACGGCACCGGCAGCGCCGCTTGGGCCATGAGCGCGACCAGACCAGCTGTTTTGAGCGTGACCGTCTTGCCTCCCGTGTTCGGACCGCTGATCAGCAGCGTCCGGCATTCCCGGTCCAGCGTCAACGTGAATGGAACCACCGATTTCCGCGACCGTCGCAGCACATCCATCAGCAGCGGGTGGCGGGCGTTCTCCAAA
>CAITMP010000929.1 GCA_903893525.1 uncultured Acidobacteriia bacterium
ATGAAGACCGCCGAGGGGTGGGCGGGGGTGTCCTTATTTTAGCGGACCGGGGCTCGCGCCTTTGACACCATGTTCAATGAGATACAGTATTGCAATAGCATTCCGTAAACTGGTCATAAGCGCCTCAAAATAGGCAAGATGAAATGCTGAAGGGACGATTCGATGACTCAGATTGTCGGCATTCACGGTATCGGGCAGACCTACCGCGCAGCTCCTGAATTGGAAACTCAATGGTTTGATGCAGCACAAGGCGGGCTCGATGAAGCGGGAAAGGCGCGGATGAACCGGGACTCCTTCAAGATGGTGTTTTATGGCGGGCTCTACCGAAAGGAGGGAACCCGTGCTGGAAACTCTCCGCTGGGGGCCGTCGGTGTGCAGGATGAGTGGGACAAAGCGATGTTGGAACGCTGGTGGGCCGAGTCTGCCCGTCTCGCGACTTTGAATCGAGCTTCGGGCTCACATGACCCGCTCGGGGAGGAGCCGACCGTTCAGCCTCCCGATTTTGAAGGACGCGGGCGGTTTCCGGATTTAGTGCAACGCGCTCTCAAACAGCTGACCAAGTCGCGATTCTTCGCAGAAATGGGGCCGGAGCGTTTCTTGATTTCAGAATTCAGACAAGTCCGTCGGTATTTGCATGATCCGGACATACGCTTGAAAGTCCAGGATCGGGTGTCGGCGGTTATCACGAAAGACACCCGGATTGTTATCGCACACTCGCTGGGGTCGGTAGTCGCGTATGAAGCGCTGTGTGAGCATCCGGAATGGAAGGTCGACACGCTTATCACGCTGGGGTCGCCGCTGGGCATCCGGTACTTGGTGTTCGACCTCCTAAAGCCCGCACCGTCAAATGGAACCCGACCCAAAGTACGGCAGTGGATCAATATCGCCGATGAGGGCGATATCGTGGCTCTGGAAAAGAAGCTCGACCCCCTATTCGGCGGCGTGGACGACCGGAGCGTATACAACGGCTGGAAGTCTCACGACGTGACCCGCTATCTCACGGCAAAGGTTACGGGAGAAGCAATTGCTTCCGGATTTTAATAGCAGAGGGGCCATGAAGACCGAAAACGCACCGGGCCGGTACTTGATCGCGATCGGTTCGCCCTCCTGTCCTGATATGGGGCTGCCTGAGCTAGACCGGGTGAGTAGTGACGTGGAGCGCATCACCGGCGTCTTGTGCGATGACCGGCAAGGGTATCTGCGCGTGCTTGCCGACCGTATTCTACTTGGCGCACCTGCCCGCACCATTGAGGATGAGTTGGCGACATGGTTTGCTAGCTCGGAACGAGAGGCTACTGATTACGTCATTGTGTACATTGCTGGCCACGGTGGGGATGCCGGCAAGTTCGGCGATCACTACTTGTTCACCATCGATAGCAGCATACAAGAACTGAATCGTAAGGCCATCCGCTGTAAAGACTTGGCACAATTGTTCTTCGAGGGTTGTGGAGCGAGGCCGCAAAACGTTCTGCTGTTGCTCGATACTTGCTATTCGGCGCAGGGTGCCGGGCAAGCGGCGGCGGCGGTGGCAGGTGCGCGGAGCAAAGCGCTGCGGTCCGGTGCTGGTTTTTGGGTGATCTCTTCTGCCGACGCAAATACGGAGGCAGCTGACGGCGCTTTCGTGGATGCGGTGTGCGCGGTACTGACGGATGAGGCGTGGCTGCATGCTTCGCGTGAGACGTATCTCAATCCTGCTTCCTTCAAGGACGCCATCAACGATTACTTGGACAAACACCCACAACGCGCGGAGATGGATGTCGTGGGCTCGCAACTTCGCGCAGAATTCATTCGTAATCCTGGTGCATACCGGCACCGCGACGGGCAGCCGCTGGAGGACGAAGGGCATTGGGGTCCAAAGGCCCGCGGAGTCGAAGGAATCGGGTCTGCGGGCTGGTTCTTCACTGGCCGGAAATCCGCGCTAGTCGAACTCAGCCGTTGGCTTATCGCCCCTGTGTCACGTGGCAGCGCGGTAGTGGTCACGGGGCAGCCGGGCTCGGGAAAGTCCGCATTGCTTGGCCGGTTGGTAGTCTCCGCACATCATAGCGGGCGCGCCGATATGATTGCCGCCGGGGTGCTCAACATTGCCGATGGCACCGCTCCGCCCGAAGGCAGCATCCGCGCGGCGGTTCATGCGCGAGGTCTATCGACAGAGAGAATCGCCGAGGCGATCGCGCGACAGATCGAATCGTCCGAATTGACGGTGGATGGTTTGCTTCGCCACTTAGCGAGGCAAACCGGTCCGCTCGGGCTGGTGATCGACGCAATCGATGAAGCAGTCGATCCTAACCATCTCGAATCACAACTGCTGCGGAAACTTGCTGACTGCGTCGCGGTGCGGCTGGTTGTTGGGTCGCGACGACGCCGCAAGGAGCCGCCGCTTGCGGGAGTAGCGAAGATTATCGATCTGGACTCCGAAGTTTACTTCGACAGATCAGATCTCGAGGGCTACATATTCCGGCGGCTGGTGGCGTCAGCCCCGCAATCGCCCTACGCCGTTCCGGCCAGAAAGGTGGACGCACAGCAGGTCGCGGCGTATGTCGCCAAGCAAGCAGGGTTCTCGTTTCTGTATGCGCGCTTGGTGGCGCGCTCGCTTGCCGCAGCGTCAGCGGCTATTGATACGTCGACCGAAGGATGGATAGCGAGTATCAAAATTCCCGAGGACTTGCGGCAGGCGTTCGAAGAAGATTTGCGCCGGTTCCAGTCCCTAGAGCGACGCCGACTCCTTGACCTGCTGGTACCGCTGGCGTACGCCCGGGGCAAGGGATTGCCGCAGAAGTCTCTCTGGGCCGCAGTCGCATCCGGCATCTCCAAGCGTGAATATACCAACTTTGATATCCGCGAAGTGAAGGCGACGGCCGGTTACTATATCGTCCAAGACACTGATTCCGATGAAGTCGTTTATCGACTGTTCCACCAAGAATTTGCCGACTACTTGAAGGAGTTGACCCGCGACGAGGAAGTCGAACGGTCTTTTGCGGCCGCCCTGAAGAGGGAAGCTGCGGTTGGCTGGGATCAACTGAGGGAGCCATACATTCAGCAATATCTCGCCGGGCATGCAGCGGCAGCAGGTACGCTGGATGACCTAATTGGGGACCCGGCTTTCTTGTTGCACACTCCGCCGGAGGTGCTGTTGCCACATCTTTCATGCTTGAATTGCCCAGCGTCGCGCCGCATTGCGGCCGCCTACCGCCGAGTCTCGCATCATATGCGTGCACCCGAAATCGGAGAGAGGGCCAGCTATTTGCGGCTAGCGGCGCTCCAGGACGGTTTGGACAAATTCGCCGAGAGTCTAATCGAAGCGAATCCTTGGCGCGTCCAGTGGGCGGCTTGGGGCAAAGCTGTACCTGGCGAGGTGGTATTGGAAACGGAAGAACCAATATCGGCCTTGGCGATTAGCGAGATTGGGCGGGGTGAAGCGATGGTTTCACTCGGGGTAAACGGTGCCATCCAAATCTGGTTGCTGCCACGGCGTGAACGCGTAGGATGTTCAGCCAGGTATGATGGGACCATTGAATACCTTGCCATTGTGGAGGCCGAGGGCAGTTATTGGCTGGTCGGAATATGGCAACATCCATCAGCTCACGAACGCCACGGCAAGGCGCTCACGATTCGGGTGCTAGAGTACCCATCCTGTCGGCTGCACGCGGAAGCTCTAGATACCCATTTGGCGGATGCCCGGTCTGGAATGTGGGGAACTGCAGCCACTCGGTCTCTTGGGGGGCAGGGTGTTCTGGCAGTGGCCGCGTCGGATGATTCGATTTCATTGTGGACAGTCCCATCTTTGCAGGAACTGGGGCGCGTACCCACGGGGCACGGGTTCAATCTTATGTGCATGGCAATCGCTACTGGCACTGCTGGACCCCTCCTGATCGCCAGCTTTGATGCCCATCGAGACGGCGTGTATTGCGCCGAAGGGATCCTGACGCGGGCATGGGCTTTGCCAAGCCTCTCACACGTCGCCGATCACTACTTCGACTCGCGCGGAACGCCGCAAAGTATGACCGTTTTCGATCTAGCTGCCGAGGAGTTTGTTGTGATCCAACATGACTCTTCCGACGGATTCGAGATTTTGGACATGTCGCTATTAACTCGATACAAGCAGAGCAGCGGAGCATTTGATACCCGCGGCACCGTGCGGCAGGATAGCGACGTCTTGCTGTGCGGCGCTTTGTATAGAAAATTTTGCTATGCAGCGGTAAGCCGCGATAAAACCGGCAACCTAGTCTGCGGAGTACAACATACTCACGCCGAGATCCGCGGCACAGAAATCACTGCACCCGTAAACGTGCACGGGCGGCTGGTGCTGGCAACCGTAGATGATGCCACCCGCGTGCGCCTTTGGGACATCGGCGAGATGGTAGACAGCTCCGAAGTCGAGGCTCGTTCGACCGCATCCGAGGGACGAATGTTCCTGCCTGGGCTGGACAAATTGGTGGCGTTAGCTGTTGATACAGCCTCAAGCTCATTACTTGTGGGTGCCCAGATGGGGGAGATCGTGGCGCTAGATACCGCCTCGGGCTCCGTCCGCTGGGAGAGTTTCTTCGGGGTGGGCATCATGGCAGCAGCAATCGCCGAGGTTGACGGTCGACGTGTGGTCGTTTTCGCAGGGTGGCAAGGCGTGCTGCGGATGTTCGATGTTGTGAGCGGCGATCCCGTCGGCCCTAATATGAACGCGGGGCACTCGATCAAGGCAATCGCTACGCACGAAATGGAAAAGGCCCCCCTGTGCTTCGTAGCCACCCAAGTGGCGACTAACCGGCCTGATTGTCGGATTTTGGTGCTGGACCTCCGGACAGGTCGAGAGGTCCCGATGCTCACACCTACGTCCCGAGCTGTACAAATTAGCGACGACGGGCGTCTGGGCATCTACGGCTACTCGGACAAGAGCGTCGAAGCGCTATGTGTGGCCCGCGTCGGGGGCCAGCCGGTGCTGCTCGGCGCGGGACCGTACAGCTTCGTTGGCGCATGGACCTTACCGCCGACCGAACCCATGGTTACGCTTGAGATGGACGAGGCGGTCGGAAACACTTACGTTTACAGCGTTGCCGCCGGAACCCTGAGGGGACGGACAATTGTGGCGGCGGGTAACCAGCTGGGCCTGCTCTGTGTCTGGGACCTGGCAACTCACAAGCTGCTCCATCGGATCGAAGGTGCCCACGCGGGCGCGATCACAGCGACCGCAGTTGTTGACTGGTTTGGTGTGGGTGCCGTTCTGACGGGTGGATCGGGGCATCTGCGACTATGGTCGCCTCAGCTTGAACTCCTACAAACGGTGGATTTCGAGTCGCGTGTCGTGGGCCTCTCCCCGCTCCGGGAGGGCGAGTTGATAGTGGCGACGCACAAAGGGCTGGTTCGGATGACTTTCGCGCCCCCTCAATCGAAACGACCTAAATAATGCAGCCAAGGTCGATAACGGGCCACGAGGTTGCTAGTCAGCCCCTAAATGCTGCCAATGGTATGAGTTTGACGACCCCATGTCTACGGCTACGTCCAGTTCCTCAGGCAAACCTGAATCTCCATCCCGCCATCATATCGTTGCCATCAGCGACCTCACGCCTCAAGCCGCCGGTCGACGCACAGGCAGGAACCGCACTTCCACTCGACTATTCAGCGCAGCCGCAATCCGGCGCAACATCGCCATCGAATGTCCCTCGTAGTCGGCACCCTCCAGCCGACTAATGACGGACGCCGTCGTGCCGACCAGCTTCGCCAACTGTGCCTGGGTCAATCCCGCCTTTGCCCGCAGCTTCTGGATTTTGCGCGCGGTCGCATCGTTGGCCCGAGCTTCCTCAAGTGCGGCAATCCGCTCGGGTTGTCCCTCGTAGAATTCCCGGTGCAGGATCTCCAAGCCATCGGTTGTCGCTGTTTCGATTGTCTCCATGTTCACTCTCCTCGTCGTCCAATTCTCTCCAGCGTGTGGGTGGCGGGATCCCCTTCGAACAGTGCCTTCCGACGGATCGCTAAATTGATTTCCCGCTCCGGCACTTCCCGTTCCTTCACCAGTCCGTGCGACACAATCGCTGCTGCCTTCCCGTGGAAAAAGTACAGCACCCTAAAGTGCCGTCCCCGCGTGCTGGCCCGCAACTCGTAGATACCGTCCCGCAGGTAATCCGCTGGACGCCGCAAAGCGTGCCCCAACGATGCAAGGCGCTCCAAACGGACAAGGACCTTGTCGCGCGCCTGATCCTGCAACTCGCGAAACCATTCCACAAATGGAGCTTGGCCAGTGGCCTCGCGGTAAAAGATCAATCGCAGACGGTTCTCCACGTACCACCAGTTTGGTCGCAAATTTGCGATGTGTCAAGCTCCGCAACGTGGTCGCGCTGATGCGGGTCTGCGACGCTTTTGAAATCTCTCCCGACCAACGCGCCACGGTCGAAGCGCTTCTCGGACGCGCCATCGCCCAAATCGACGCCAAGCGCAGCAACCTCTCTGATGAGGAGGCTGACGAACTCATAATGCTTGACGCAGAGTAAGGCTCTGCGCTCCACAAGACCAAACTACCGGCCCGTCCGGTGAGTATTCTGTGCGACGGCAACATCCTGGTCCGCGCCAATGAAAAGGCGACCGGCCCGGCCCGACGGCTCGTCAGAACGATTCTGCTCCAAGGCCGCGTGTTGCTGGTCAGCGGCGAAATGCTGGTCGAGCTTGCCCATGTCCTGTAGGTATCCCCGCCTCCGGGCCCACTTCGGCCTCACTGAGGAGGAGATCTATGCTTACGTTCAGTACTTGCGACAAGTGGCACACGTGGTCCGCCCCAGTCCAATCGTGAAGGCTCCGATGCGCGACGCCAATGACGTCTTCATCCTGCAGACCGCTGTAGTCGGGGATGCCCACGTGACTTGCACGTGGGACGCGGACTTCTAACGACCCGAAGACTTTGGCCTTCTGCGCAAGATTGGGAATCCATTGCGATGACCGAGCACTATTGAACCGGCTTGAGCGGCACGCGTGCAACTAAGAAGCGGACGGGCCGCGCGGGACGCGGCTCCAAGTGAGGGAGGAACCGGTTCGCGGCCAAGTCGTCCGCGGTTCCTGAAAAGAAGGCTAAGGAAGACCTCGTCTGACCGCGCTACAATCATGACGGTATGACCACGGATTTTCCCTACGTAGACTTCCGGTCGGGCGGCTACTATGTGGCCGGGGCCCGCGTGTCCCTCGATTCCATCGTGTACAGTTTCCGCAGTGGCGACAGCCCAGAAACCATCCAGCGGAACTTCAATACGCTCACCTTGGAGCAGGTCTACGGCGCAATCGCATTCTACTTGCGGAACCAGGATGAGGTCGACCGCAATATTTTGGATGGCGAGGCGGCACTCCGGCGGCTGGTACCCTCGTTGAGCCAACGGAACCCCGCGCTATGGGAACGCCTGCAATCAGCCCGGATGCAGGCCGGACAGATCGCCTGAGCATCAAGTTCCAAGCCGACAATGACCTGAACAGGATCGGCACTTCTTGATACAGAGCTGGCGGCGGTACTCCGCCTGGAGCCCGCAATCGACTTTCAACAGGCCGACTTCACCGCATTCCACGGCATGGATGATCAAGCGGTCTTGCGGCGAGCCTCAGAGCAGGGACGGATTCTGGTCACACACGACAAGCGGACGATGCCCGGCCATCTCGCCGACTTTCTCGCCGAGGGTCACTCCAGCCCGGGTGTGATCATCGTCATTCCTCAGGATGCCCCGGTCCGAGACGTTGCCGAAACGCTGCTGCTGATCTGGGCGGACGCCAAACCCGAAGACTGGGCCAACAGGGTCGAGATCATCCCTTGGTGAAGGGTAAGTCTCGCCCACCGACGGGTGGGCGGGGGTGTCGCTGTTTTAACGGCGATTTTCCAAAGTTCCTTCCCCAAGCGTTAGAATTGGGTTAGGAGCTTGTCCAGCCAGTCATGATCCATCAAGCCAAGGACCTTACCCCCGACCAGTTGACCGCACTTGAAGCTCTGCTCGGGAAGGCCGTATCCCAACAGGACCAAATCAGTGTCCGGGTACTGCCGGTGACTCCTGCCGTTTCCATGGAACGTCGGCGCGAGGTCATCGCCGCCATGGAGGAATATTTCGCGCGGATCGACGCCCGGCCCGTGATTCACTCCGATGAGGAGACGGACGCCATCATCAATGAGGCGCTCCGGTCGACGCGTCCCAACTACGTTCCCGTGTCGTGAGAATCCTTTGCGACGTGAACGTTCTCGTGAAGGCGCATGATCGCTCACGGGGACCGACCCGGCAACTGCTCTTGGAGTTGCGGGCTGAAGGCCACGTCCTGATTGTTGGTCCGGAGATGCTGGTCGAAGTCGCACGGGTACTCCGGTATCCCCGTCTTCCGTTGTCCAAGTCTCCCAGCGTCTGGGTGGCTGGATCCGGAGGCCGCCACGCGGCTGAGCTTCGAAGAAGGGCAGGCCGCCGGTAGCTAGCTTAGTCGATACGAACCTGCCTATTCATTCCTCGATTCCATCCCCGTTCCGCATTGGCCTTGGCGGCGGGCCACAGGCTCTCCAATGTGCGTTTATGTTAATCTGCATATTGCACGGGAAGGCCGCTGCCTATGAGAACAACAATCGATCTGCCGGATGCAGTGTTCCGGGAAACTAAGGCGTTGGCCGCACTGCGGGGCCTTACGTTGAAACAATTTGTACTCGACGCAATTGAACAGGCCAGGCGGTCACCACCCACCAATGTCTCGCCGGAAGTGCCACGGACATTCCAACCCGTGCATCTGAAGAGTGGCCAGAAGCTCAGCCTGAAGGATTTCGATTTCGATGACCTTCTTGCCTGACGTGAACGTTTGGGTGGCCATTGCGGTGGCGGAACACGAGCACCATGACCGAGCCGCCCGCTGGTTGGAATCCACGCACGGACACAGTTTGGCCTTCTGCCGGGTGACGCAAATGGGCTTCCTCCGGCTGCTTACCAACGTTCACGTGATGAAAGGTGACCGGTTTTCGCCGGGGGGTGCTTGGCAGCTTTTCGACCGCCTTGCACAGGAAGCGGGTGCAAGGGTGGTCCCTGAACCCGAACTTCTGGAACGAATCTGGCGTCGCGGGACTGCCATGGCTGTCGGCGGCCACAATACTTGGACAGATGCCTATATCTGCGCATTTGCAGAGGCAACCGGCTTCACGGTGGTAACGTTCGATCAGGGCCTCGCGGGCCACGGCAAAACCAATGTGAGGTTGCTGGACAGCATGTGAATGCAAACGGAGGGTGACGTTTGGCGCTCGTAGCCAGGGGGAGCGTTCGCCAGTCCTTTCCCGCTCCGGCACTTCGTCCCGCGCAACACTCGGATTCAACGTCTGCCAAGATTCGCCAGTGAACTGGATCTCCATTCATTCCGCCGCAGGGCTTTCCTCCTTCCCCTCAAGGCCGGGCAGGGACTTCCATGAAATCAACCTCGACCCGCGGTAATACGCCGTGGCTCGCATGATCTCCGGCAGCAACTGCCAAACGCAACTTTGCTATCATCGAATCTATCTTGGACTATAGCTTCGGACCATACCGACTCGACACGGTCAGTCGAGTCGTATGGCTCAATACAGATGTTGTTCGACTCCCCCCCAAGGCGATCGAGCTTCTGATCTGCTTGGTCGAGCGGAACGGCGGAATTGTAACCAAGGAAGAAATCCTTGAGCGCGTGTGGCCCGATACCCACGTCGAAGAGAGTGGTATCGCCCAGATCGTGTCCCTCCTTCGCCGGACGCTGAAATCCGGATTCGGTGACCTTGTGGTCGTCGAAACCATTCCGCGGCGCGGCTATCGATTCGCGGTCCCCGTGGTCGCCGCCGAGCCGGTCCTCACGCCCGTTCCCCCTCCGATCGTCCATCCAGACGTCCCCTCCGCCGTTCAGCCGCTGCCCGCTCCACCACCCGGGCCGCCAGCTCCTCCGACTCAAGCGGCCGGGACTCAAACCCCCGGGACTCAGAGAAACGATACCCCCAGCCGGATCCGCCGCATGCCCCTGTCTCCCAAGTGGGCTGCGTTCGGGGCCCTTGCCGTGATCGCCACCCTCATCGTCGCCAGTTCCGCCTGGTCTGACCGGTTTTGGCCCGCTCCCGCCATCTCGGTCCACGCCCTTACAGATTCCAACGCCGAGGAAGACTATGCGTCTATCTCCGCTGACGGGAGCCGCGTTGTCTATTCTGCCAAACCCAAAGGCGCTACCCGCTTCAATCTGTTCATCAAGATGATTGATGGCTCCCCGCCAAGTCAGATCACGAGGGAGGACGCGGATGACCTCGACCCCGTCTGGTCACCGGATCACACAATGGTCGCATTTTCCCGGCAGTACCCGGACCGCCGGGAAATCCGGGTGACGGCCGCCGTCGGCACGGGCACGGATCGTCTCATTTTGACCACGCCGCCGGGGAACCACGATCTCGCTTGGTCTCCCGATGGCCACTGGCTGGCCTACAACATCTACAACACACCCCAGGCACCGACCGGGGGATTTTCCTAGTGTCGCTGCAGACCAGCGAGCAACTGCGGCTCACTTCGCCCGGGGTCACCTTCAGTGACATGCTGCCGGCGTTTTCGCCCGATGGACATTCCGTCGCCTTCGTCAGGTACACACCAATTCTGGATGCCCATGACGTGTTCGTCGTCCCATTCTCGGGTGGCACTCCGCGTCAGATTACCCACGAGAAGAGCGATATCCGCGGCTTGGCATATAGTGCGGACGGCAATGATCTCGTCTATTCCTCGGATAGCCATGGGGCGAACCGCTTGTTTCGGACGTCGGTTTCGCGCTTTGGCGAACCCAACGCGGTCAAAGAATCCGGCTTTTTTCACGAACGACCGTCGATCGCCCGCCAAGCCCGTCGGATGGTGTTTACCGAAAAGTTCAAAAACACGAACATCTGGCGTGTACCCGGACCGGGACAGCCGTCCGGACCGGCGGAGCTGCTCTTGTCGTCCAATAGCAACTCCCACAGTCAGCAGTATTCCCCGGATGGCAACCGGATCGCCTTCATTTCCAGTCGATCTGGTGCCGCGGAGGTTTGGGTGGCAAATGCGGACGGCTCCCGTCCGATGCGCCTGACGTACTTCGACGGGCCGTCAGTGGGGTCGCCGTGCTGGTCGCCCGATGGCAGGTACATCGCCTTCGATAGGAGACACCCCGGTGACGGCAAGGGGGACATCTTCGTCGTCCCCTCGCGGGGCGGTGAAGCGGTCCAGTTTACCACCGATGTGGAATTCCACCACTCGCCATTTTGGTCACGCGACGGCAAGTGGATCTACACTAGCCATGCGCGGAGTGGCCAGCGTGAGGTCTGGCGCTACCAGTGGCCCAAGGGAGTATCCCAGCAGATGACGTTCCACCTCGGCTACCGACCCCGTCTGTCGCCGGATGACCGGTATCTGTACTACACAAAAGGCGACTTGCCCATGATGTTCCGCTCACCGGTAGCTGGCGGCCCCGAGGAAGTTGTCCCGGAAATGGGGGACCGCGCCGAAAATGGATTCTGGGAGGTGACGTCCCGAGGATACTACTGGTTTGGGAAGAGCCATGACCCCTTTCCCCCGCTTATGTTTTTTGATTTCGCCACTCGGAAGACCATCACCCTGGCACCGGGCGAAGCCCCTCTGGCCGGAGGCGTTCTCGGGGTCTCCGTCTCGCCGGACCAAAAGTGGGTGACCTACCCCCGCGTCGACCGCAATGTCCGCCGCATCATGGTCGCCGAAAACTTCCGTTAGTGGGCCGTTCCCGGCGATGCGTTCTCCCTTTGGGGTTTTTCAGCGCCTGGGTCAACCAAGTCTGGACGTCGCGGACTTCAGCCCAAGCCCATGAAATCTGTCCGTCCTGACAGGGAACCGAACCGTGGGTGGTGATGACGACGCTGAAGATGTCTGCGAATCGTCTGCTGTCCTTCTGCCTCCCCTGAGTCCGGCCATCCACCGCTCTTCAGACCGCGCCTTCCATCGCGCGATGGTCGGGCCGGGGTGTTTGGATCCCTTTCAATTCACCTGTAACAGTTTCCGTCCTGCTGAAACGTCCGTACCTCATGGCGTTTCATGCTTCCTCCGTGTTTGTGTTTTCAATCGCTTAGGGGACTTCAAGAAAACATCATGCAAACGTTAGGCGTTCTGAAGGGACATCTCTCCGGCTCTTGTCGTACGATTCACCACAGGCCATTGAGCGGCAGCAGGTCCAGCCGCGCTTTTCAAAAAGGGAAAACTGTTTTCCATGACGACCTCATTTCACTTCCGTCCCATCCGTTCCGCCTTCGCACTCTTCCTTTGCCTTGCTGCTCCCGCGTTCGCCCGGATCATTGCACGACCCGTCGTCCCGAGCGCCCAACCAACCGGAACGTTGGCATCGGAACCTGCGCACTCACGGCAACGGCGGCAGCAGCCGGCAATTACGCTGCAGTCACCACCCCGGTCACGCTGAATTTGACCATCACACCCGCCACCCAAACCATCGCGTTTGCCAACACCATTCCGGCCAGCGTCGTGTTCGGCTCGGGCTCCGTCACTCTCTCGGCAACCTCCAACGCGCCGAGCCCCTCGTTCACCTTCGGCACCACCTCCGCCGGCACAATTTGCACGGTCTCCGGCACCACGGTCACGCTCGTAGGCGTCGGAAACTGCGCCTTCACCGTGACGGCGGCTGCTACCGGCAACTACGCGGCTGTTTCCACTCCGGTCACGCGCACACTGGCGATCACTCAGGCGGGCCAGACGATCACGTTCCCTGCCATTGGGGACCAACCCTTCGGAACCGCCCCCTTCACCCTTGGTGCCACGGCCTCCTCGGGCCTCGCCCCCTCCTACTCCGTTGTTCCGTCGCTGATTGACGTCCAGTTCGGCTGCACGGCTGGAACTCAATGCGCCGGGTCCACCGGCAACGCCTCCAC
>CAITMP010000930.1 GCA_903893525.1 uncultured Acidobacteriia bacterium
CATGAGAAATGCACGGGCGAAGCGGCTCTGCAGTGGGTCCAGCCCGGCCACGCCCCCAAGCACTAGCGATCCCAATGCACGGGCGGCGGAATAGCGCGCGTTGCTTGCGGAGGTATCAAGCTCCAATCCGATGTAAGGCTGGCCATCGATGAACCTCGCGAATTGGAACGGGTGCCCGGCGGAGCCGGGAAGCCTCGCAACGATGCATCCGTGGTTTTCCAACAGGATCGCAATGCTGGCTATCGGCCCCGAGCCAACGTGGAAGAATGCGCGGGCGGCGTCAGCGGCACTTTCGACGCAAAGTGGTTCCCGAAGGTCGGGCAACGGCAGTTGTACAGGTGGGAGTTCCACAAATTTCCGGACGTAGACAGCCAATTCGCGCAGCCAACCGAGCCTGGCGTGCATGCCGATGGAATCCGGGGGAAACGGGCGGAGGAAGTGGCGTTCGGGAAGGGAGAGTTTTTCGGCCAGCAGCGCCAAGGCCTCGGGACTGGGGGACTGGCGGCCCTGCTCGTAGTGGCAGATGCTCTGGGGCTTGATTCCGGTCCGCTCGGCGAGTTCAGACTGGGTAACGCCACGAGCTTCGCGGGCCGAGGTGAGCCTCGCCGCGACAAAACCAGCGGTTCCGATGCGCATTTTTGCTTCCCGGGGAAGAAGAAAAAAGGGAGCCGGTGCGGGATTTCCCCGCGCCGGCTCCCGGTCTGCGAACTAGAAGGAGTAACGGAGGGCCAACTGCAGGACCCGGGCTTCCTGGGCGGAGGAGAACTCGCCGAAGCTGCTCGGGCTGGAGGTGGACAGGCTGATTCCCGTAAAGTTGACCTTGTTGAGTGCGTTGTAGGCATCCACACGGAACTGGAGGGTGTGGCGCTCGAAGGGCATCTTGAATTCCTTGGTTACGGAGAGGTCAAGATTCTTCTGCCACGGCAGCCGGAATGTGTTGCGAGCGCCGGGTGCGCCGGGAAGGGCGTCCTGGAACTGGGTGGATACGGTGGTGGTCGGGAAGAGACTCGGATTCCCCTTCTGGTCGTAGGTCAGGCCGAATGCGGGCTTGATGCCGTTGATCGGATAGGAGCCGGAGCCGTTCCAGTAGTTGCTGTTGAAGACGCCGCTACCGCCAACGTTGGCGTTGGCACCGGACTGCAACCGCATCAGACCGGAAACCTGCCAGCCGCCGATGACATAGTCGAGAACTTTGGAGTTGGTGGCGAACAGCTTGCTGCCCTTGCCGAACGGCAGGGCGTACAGGAAGTTGGCGTTCACCAGGTGGCGGAAGTCGAACGACGAATCGCCGCGGTTGAGCCTCGGGTTGAAGACGTTCTGGAGGATTCCGCCGAACTGGCCCGCGCCGCTGGCCGTACCGGACCCATTGTCGATGGCGTGCGCCAGCGTGTAGTTGAAGTCGAATGCAAGGCCGTTGGAGAGGCCGTGCCGGACCGTCAACAGCATGGCGTTGTAGTTGGCGTTGCCCGCGTTGGTCCAAGTCGGATCGGCGGAACCCTGCGGCGCGAAGAAGGTGTAGCAACCGGTCTTCACGATGCAGTTGGGGAAGGCGGCGGATGTGATGCGGTCCAGCTGGTGGAGGTTGTCCAAGTGGCTGCCCGCGTTTACGCCGTAGATCCCGTGGAAGTAGTTCGCCGAAGCGCTACCAGGGAAGTAGTAATTGGTGAGGGCCGGGAACATGTTCTCGACGAACGGGTTGCGCGGAACCAGGGACGGATTCTTCTGGACCGCGGCATCGGTCACGCCGCTGTTGAAGAGATTCGCCAAGGCCGTGCCGGACTCGGTCCATGTTTGGCCGCTAACCGGGTCCTTGTAGTTGATGGCGGGGGCGAAGGCATCGGACTGGATCAGACCGGCGCGGGAGAGGCGTCCGGCGTAGCCCAGTTCCACCGTGTACTTGTCGAAAATCGACCGGGAGATCGAAGCGTTCATCAGGAACGTGTACGGAGCCTTCAGGTCCGGGCTGATGCCGAAGTAGGTGCCGCTGATGGCCGCGATGTTCGGCGGCGTGAACGGGAATCCGCCCTTGGGTGCCGGTTGCAGCGTGGGGAGAACGCCGCTTCCGTAACGGGGGGAGGTGGTGAAATTGTACGAACTCGGGGTGCCGAGGGTGGTGGAGAGGCCGACGGAACCGAGCGAGGAAACGCTGTTCACCAAGTCGTTGCCGTACTGGTCGTAGGTCATGCCCGCACCCAAGCGGACAACCGTCTTGGAATCAACGGAGTAGGCCGCCGAAATACGCGGGGCGAAGTTGTTCTTGTCGGGCGAATACCAGCTCGGCAGGCCGTTGACGGGTCCGGCGAGAGCGTAGGTGATCTTGTTCGAGTTGGCCAACGTGTTGCCGGGAATGCCGTTTGCGGCAGCACCGGCGCGGTTGGCGAAGTAGTTGTTCAGGCCGGGGGTGGTGGAAACCTGCAGGCCGTTCACTTCATACGGAACCGTATCGTATTCGTAGTGGACGCCGTAGGTGAGGGTCAACTTCGGGGAGACGCGCCATGTGTCCTGGACGTAGAATTCGGAGTTCTTGGTGACGAAGTCGTTCAGGCGGGATGCGCCGAACGGAAGCACCGAGCCGTCCTTTTGGTACTGGTAAGTGGCGCTGTAGGAGTTCAGCAGGCCCAGCAGGGTGCCGAAAGCGTTGGTGACGGCGGTGGAATTGGAAAGCTTCAGCGAGGCATCGCCGCCCGCGACGTAGTTCAGGGCCGGGGTGTAAATGTCGTTGCCGAGGCCGAGCAGGACGCCGCGACCGAAGGAGTAGGACGGGTAGGAGTTGCCGTAGCCTTCCAGCCGGTTGTCGATCCAGCGCAGATTCGCTCCGGCGGTGACCGTGTGGCGGCCCTTGACCCAGTTGAAGTCGTCGGCAAAGTTCCAAGTCGGATTGATGCGGGAGCTGCCGCGAACGAAGCTTTGGAGGGTGCTGACGGCCCCGAGTGTGAGCGAGGGGCTGGTGGCACCGGTGGAGGCGAAGCCGATCCGGGTGACGCCGATGCTGGCCGTGTTGGTCATTGTCGGAGTCAACAGGGCCGTGTGACGGAGGCTGAAACCCTTGGGGTCCTGCTGCAACTGCGCGGCGGCCGCTTGGCCGGGGAACTGGGCCGGGGTCTGGGTCTGGTCCTCGTTGGACAACGTGCCACGGAAGGAGACGGTGTGCTTGCCCGCCGGATCCACCACCCAGTCGAAGCGGCCGACGTAGGTGCGGTAATCCAGCTTGACGGGCGCGTTGAAGAGGAAGCCGGAGAAGTTCAAGCCCTGGTCGGAACCGGTCTGGGGCGAGTTGCCGACCGGGAACTGCTTGAGGTAGCTCAGCATGGTGGGGGAGACACCTTGGTGGAGGGGATCGACACTGGCGACATCGCTCGGACTGAGCGTATAGACCTTGCCGTTGGTGGTGGCGAAGAGAATTTGTCCATTCTTCAGCGTTTCGCTGGGAACAGTGCGGCTCTGCGAGGATTGGCTGGCGTCGATGCGGCGCTCATAGTTCAGGAAGTAGAACAGGCGGCTCTTCTTGACCGGGCCACCGAGGGAGGCGCCGAACTGGTTGCGGACCAGGGCCGGACGCCGGACGCCGGACCGGTTGTTGAACCAATTGTTGGCCGTGTAGGCCGTGTTGCGGTTGTATTCGTAAGCCGAACCATGCATTTCGTTGGTGCCGCTGCGCGTGACCAGCGAAACCTGGCCGCCGGAGGAACGTCCCGCCGAGGCGCTCTGGCCGGCGACGGTGACGCGGAATTCCTGCACCGAATCGAGCGGCACCGGCAGCGCCGACGTGAATCCCGAATTGCCGCTGCTATTCAGCGTTCCAGTGCCGTTCAGGCCCGAGAGGGGATTCTGGTTGTCGTTGTTGTCGACGCCATCCAAAGTGATGTTGTTCTGGTCGCGGCGGGCACCCATGACCTCGCCGTTCTGGGTAACTCCGGGTTCCAGGCTCAGCAACTGCACCACGTTTCTGGTCTGCAGCGGCAGGCTGGAAATCTGTTTTTCCTGGAAGGCATTGCCGACCGAGGCGTCCACAGTGTTCAGGACAGCGGCTTCGGCCATTACGCTAACCGTTGAGGTGCTGTTGGCAACGTCGAGCGCGACATCGACCGTCGAGGGGGTGTCCACCAGCAATTTGATGTTATCGACCGTGCGGGCGCCAAAACCGGCGGCCTCGACGGACAAAGAATAGGTGCCGGGGCGGACCTGCAGAAACTGGTATTCGCCGGATGCGGCTGAAACTGCGGCGCGGGCAACTCCGGTTTCCTTGTCAGTCAGGGTCAGTTTGGCGGTCGGAATGACGGCCTTGGTTGGATCGGTGACGGTGCCCCGCAACGAGGAGGCTCCCTGCGCCCAAAGGCTGGCGCTGAATGCGAGTAAGGATATGGCGGCTGTAAAAACTCTCAAGATTCCCTCCAGGAATTTGCAACATCGTCTGGCAGGTGAACACACAGGGACCTGGGAGCCGCCGGACGTGGAGGCAGAGAGTTTACTTCGGGGGAAAGGTGGACTCCGCGTGGAGTTCCGAATTCGTCAACAGACAGGGACTTCTTATATTATTGGCCCTTGGAGGGCTCCGGGTCAAACTTTTGGTGGCTGCGGGCCGATAGAAAGTTTCCATCGGCCCAAATGCCACAGCTACTTGCCGATGGCGGGTACCAACTTCTGCAGGAACGGAGCCAGATCGATCCGGGTCCCGAGGAAGATTTCCATCACGTCCGGTCCCGGTCCAACCACCGTGCGGAAGCCGATGGTGAAGGGTGTGACGGGAATCCGCATCCGGCCTTTCAGTTCCAGCCTGTTCGGAACGTGGTAGCAACGGATGTCGACCACGGTGCCCGCAACTGGGTCCGAACAAGTGTTTGTCTTGTTAGGGCCTTTGCCATCCGAAAACAGCGCAGTGTTCCTATCCTTCAGATTGTCCCAACGCCCCGAGGTGATGTCCAGGAAGCTGATCAGCTCCGGTGCCACCTCATATTCGTGCTTTGGCTGGTAGTAGTGGCCGATTCTCACTCCGCCGGACACAAATTTGTAGACGTTGGCAGGGTCGGTGACCAGCACCGGGTTGTCGGTCTTCGAGACTTGCGGTACAGACTGGAAGCCGCCCTTGACGATTGGCGCGAAGAACAACACTTGGCGTTTGTTGTTGAAATGCCAGCTCATTGTCCGGTGGTTGATCGGCATGTAAAACCCCAACTCGATGGTTTCAGTGCGAGCGGACGATTTCAGGGTCGCGTTGGACAGTGCTCCTCCGAAGGCGGTTGACGACGTGTTTGTCACGCGGCCTTCGAAGTATGTATTGGGCTTGAAATACCAGTTGGCCGACTGGGTTCCGCATGGATCCGCAGCCTTGGGCGGACACTTCCCGACATCGTAACCGCGCTTCCAGGTGCCCCAGTTGTAGTCGATATTCAAGGCGATGTAGGGGTGGAACGATTTGAACGATTCGTCGTCCTTGGAGCTGCTCGCTCCGAGACTGAAATAGGCCCGGACACGCCCCCAATCGTATTCCGACGAACGCACGTCCTTCGACACGGGAGTCCCAATGGGTTTTCGGTTCTCGTCTTCAGGGATAACACGCACCATTTCGTTTTCGACGAGGATTTTGTCCAGCACGGCGTCGAAAGTGCCAGCATCCTTGTCCGTCAGCGACACATCCTTCACCTGGCTGAGCCCGGAAGTGCTCCCGTGGCCATTGGATACCTCGACCAGAACCCGGGCGGCACCCTTGGCAAGTCCGGAAACAATCTTCCCGCCTTCCGCCACATCGGTAAGGATCTTGGCCTCAACCTTGCCGGAGTCAATCTTGAAGATTTTGCTTTCAAGCCCGGAGTCCTCAACCGCAACGTAACTCTCGTTTTCCTGGAACGGGATGTCCTTCTTCGCAGCATCTTTCCGCAAAATGGTGAACTTGCGGTCCGTGCCGACGGCGGCACTCTTCAAGTGATCAGTGTCGTCCGCATCCTTCTGAACCGGCTTCTTGCGGCATTCGTCAATATCAGCGACGGCGCAGACCGTGACAAATTTGGAATTGTCGTGGACGATGCCCGTCACCTTGTTGACACCGGCATTAACGGGATCCACGCTGGGCGGAACTTTGCAGGCCGGAACGTTGAAAACGTAAGGGGTGCCGTCGGTGCCACCTGCTACCGGCGTCAGCTGAACGCCGTTCCCCGCCGAAAGAGGTGTGTCGAATTTCAGCTGAAAGGTCCGGTCGGCCTGCAGCACAACATTAGCAGGCGTTACCGGATTGAAGTTGATACTAACTTTGATTGAGTCAGCTTTGTCTGCCACGACTCCCGTTAGCAGTGATGTCGGTCCGCACACTGTTGGATCGATGCGAACCGAGTCGGCAGCAGTGGCAGACAATGCCAGCGCAAGCGAGATTGCCAAGCAAAAGCCGAGCGATGTTTCTTTGAAACCCATTGGTTTCCTCCCACTTTTAAGAGCGAGGAAACCTGATTTCAACGGACACTATTTCTTAAGGATGGTCACCAATGGGGGCAGGTCGAACAGCTCC
>CAITMP010000931.1 GCA_903893525.1 uncultured Acidobacteriia bacterium
CCACGCCCTCCAGATCACTCTCAACCGCGAAGTCCGCAAGGGTCTGAAGGTGTACGCCAACTACGTTTGGTCCAAGTCGATTTCCAACGTGGACAGCTCCTTCGTCGGCGACAACGCCAGCCGTCCGATCGACTACTACAACCTCAAGCTGGAAAAATCCGTCTCCAGCTACGACATCCCGCGCGCCCTCAAGGCCTTCGTGAACTACGACCTGCCCACCGGGGGCAACAAATGGGTCAGGCGTTTGACGGGCGGCTGGTCCGTCGCCGCGATCCTGAACTACTACGACGGCACGCCGCTCGGACCCTTCACCGCTCCCACGGCTCTCTCCAGCGGCTGGAACGGTGCAGTGAACCGTCCCAACGTCGCCGCCGGGGACCTGATGAACTCGGCGTTCAGCATCGGTAATTTCGAATTGTCCTCGCCGAAATCCGCCGTCAACACCTATCTGAACAAGGCCGCTTTCAGCTCCCCCGCCCCGCTCACATTGGGTTCGGGCGCACGCTACTACACCCAGATCCGCGATTTCGCCACCCTGAATGAGGATCTCAGCCTCCAAAACTACCGCCGGATCACCGAAAAGATCGGTTTCCGGCTCCGGGCCGAGATCCTCAACGCTTTCAACCGCCACCAACTCGGGGGTGTCAGCACCAGCGTGACCAACGCCAACTTCGGACAGGTCACCAGCGTGTCCGGCAACCGCAACATCCAAATCAGCGCCAGGCTGGAATTCTAGTCCATGCGTCTTGCACTCGCCTTCCCGGCCGTGGCTCTGTTTTGTCTTTCGCCCATGGTCGCGTCAGCCCAGAGCCCGGTCAACCCGGACAGTCCGCCCGCCTACGAAAAGGTGGACGGACTCGTCTGGGCCAAGCCCCAAGGCTTCGAGCTCAAGGCCGACCTTTACCTGCCCAAGGGCAACGGCCCCTTCCCCGCCATCGTCTTCCTGCACGGTGGTGGGTTCACTGACCGCAACCGTGCCCAGTTGCGACGTCAGGCAGCACACATGGCAACCCTGGGAATGGTGGGATTCGCCATCGAATACCGTGTCGCCAAGGAAGCGCCATACCCGGCCGCTGTCTACGACGCCAAAGCCGCCGTCCGCTGGCTCCGCGCCAACGCAGCCGAGTACCACATCGACCCCGAACATATCCTCGCCGTCGGCAGCTCCGCCGGAGGCCACTTGGCTGCAATGCTCGGAACCACCGGCGACGATCCAAAATTCGAAGGCGACGCCTGCTGCAAGGAGTTTTCCTCCAAGGTCACAGCCGTTGCCGCCTTCAACCCCGTCCTCGACCTCACCAAAATGGAGCACCGCGAATCCATGGTCACCCGCTTCCTAGGCGGCAAATGCACCGACAAGCCGGACATCTGCATCGAGGCTTCGCCACTCGCCCACGCCTCCAAATCTACTGTCCCGATGCTGATCCTGCACGGCACCGCCGATGAAACAGTTCCCTACCCCCAGGCAACAGCCATGGTCGAAAAATTGAAAGCCGCCGGAGCCCGCGTCGAACTCTTCACCGCCCCGGAGGGGGCCCATACCTTCTGGTCCACCGCCAAATGGTACGCCCCTTCCGAACGCGCCATGGAGGACTTCCTCAAGCGGCTAGCGGGCCGATAACGCGCGCAGCCGCCACCAAAATCAAGAAAATCTACAATCGCAAAATACCCCCGGAACTAGAATGGGAAGATGCCGCGTCGAATCGTATTATCGATTTCCCTTCTGGCTCTAGCCCTCGCCGCCGTCGCAGCCAAATATCCCGCAACAGACCCGCGCCTCAAGAACGCCTCCAAGCGCCCCGCCAAAGACGGCTGGACGTACGTCCACCTCGAAGGCCAGCCCGCCGATATCGGCTTCCAGCACGGCTGGCTACTCTCCAAGGAAATTGCCGAGGGCTTCGCCGTTCAGAAACTCGAAGCCGAGCACGATTCCGGCAAACCCTGGGCCTTCTACCGCGACGCGGCCCGCACCGTCCTCTGGCCCCACATCCCGGAGGAGTACCGCGCCGAACTCCAAGGCATCTCCGACGGCCTCAAAGCCCGCAACGTCAACATGGATGTCTGGGACGTCACAGCCCTCAACGCCGCCGAGGAGTGGAGCTACTATACCGCCCACTACGACAAACTCCACGGCGTCAAGTCCCCCAAGACCGTCACCGCCCCCGACCACTGCAGCGCTTTCGTTGCCACCGGCAGCTACACCAAGGACGGCAAAATCGTCATCGCCCACAACAATTGGACCAGCTACCTCGACGGAGCCCGCTGGACCATCGCCTACGACATCGCACCGGCCCAGGGACAGCATTTCGTCATGGACGGCTACCCCGGCTTCATCCACAGCGGCGACGATTTCGGCGTCAACGCCAGCGGCCTCGCCATCACCGAGACCACCATCACCGGGTTCCAAGGCTGGGATTCCGAAGGCATCCCGGAATTCGTCCGCGCCCGCAAGGCCATGCAGTACGCCAAGTCGATTGACGACTTCGACCGCATCATGCGCGAAGGCAACAACGGCGGCTACGCCAACGACTGGCTGGTGGCCGACACCAAGACCAACGAAATCGCCAGCCTCGAACTCGGTCTGAAGAATGTGGAGCTCAAGCGCTCCAAGGACGGCTATTTCGCCGGTGCCAACTTCCCCATCAACCCCAAGCTCCTCAAAGAGGAAACAGACTTCGACGCCAACGACCCCACC